>DAINND010000447.1:0-1547 GCA_036736065.1 Ilumatobacteraceae bacterium | reverse complement strand
CGGCCACCGGCATCGCCAACATCTGGGAGATCTGCCACCACCTCCGCGGCGAGGCAGGCGACCGCCAGATCGACGGCGCCAAGGTTTGTCTCGCCCACGTCATCGGCCTCGGATCGGCCTGCGGCGTGCACATCCTCGAGAAGTCGGGCCTCTGACGGGCCGACGGCACTGATCGGCGGTCGACCCGACAGGTCAGCCGTCGCTCGCCGGTCGTCGTACGCCCTCAGCCGAGGTCGTACTCGGCAATGTCGACGATCCGCCGCTCGTCGACCGAGCGGTGCGCGGCAGCACCCATCACCACCGACCAGAGCCCGTCGTCGACCGTCACCTCCGGTGACGTCCCTCGGCGGATGCAGTCGATGAAGCGCAGGTGCTCGAGGTACGACGAGCCGCCGTGGAACTCGGGGTAGGGCACGTCGGCCGGTGTCGGAGCGTCGATCCGCCTCACCCCGGAGCCGTCGCGGGGGCCGATGAACACCCGGTCGCTCGGGAAGCTCGTCGCGAGCTTGGCCGTGTCGCCGACGACGGTGATCTCCTGCTCGTAGCGGCCGCCCTCGGCGAACATCGACAGGTCGAGCGCACCGCGCACTCCGTTGGCGAACTCGACGATCACGAACGCATTGTCGAGGATGTCGGGGACCTCGCCGTCGTAGACCTCGTCGAGGTGGTTCACGTCCTGACCGCCGCTGGCCATCACCCGCACCGGATCGGCGCCCGCGACGAGGCGCATCAGGTCGAAGAAGTGACAGCACTTCTCGACCAGGGTGCCGCCGGTGTTGCGCGAGAAGCGGTTCCAGTTGCCCACCTTCACGAGGAACGGGAAGCGGTGCTCGCGGATCGAGACCATGCGTGTGGTGCCGCAGACCCCGGTGGCCAGTTGCTCGAGCAGCGTGCTCACCACGGGGATGTAGCGGTACTCGAGGCCCACCCACGTCGGCGCCGTCCGACCCCTCGCCCAGTCGCGCACCCGCAGGCAGTCGTCGACCGTCGTGCACAGCGGCTTTTCGACCATCACGGCGAGATCGGTCGCGAGCACGTCGGCGAGCACGTCGACGTGGGTGTGGTTGGGCGAGGCGATGACCACGGCGTCGAGGTCGTCGCGACGCAGCAGCTCACGATGGTCGTGGTAGGTCGCCACAGGTCGGCCGGCACAGGCTGCACCCCACTCGAGCGAGCTGTCGACCGGGTCGGAGATGGCGACGACGGTCGCATCGGGGATGTGGGCGAGGTCGAGCAGGTGCTCGCCGCCCATCATCCCGGTGCCGATCACGCCATAGCGCACGGGGCTCGTGGACATGCCCGTCAGTCTGCCAGCCGCCTCCGGCCGATGTGACCGAGACCACACGGCTCAGGCGCACCATCTGCTAGATATATCTAGCACAACGGTGTATTCTTCAAGCATGGCTACCACGAGCACCCCCACCCGCACCGCCCGGCCTGCGAAGGCCGCACCAGCGAAGAAGGCCACTGCGGCAAGAAAGGCCGCACCGGCGAGGAAGGCCACCGCCCGGCGCGCCACTGCGGCTGCAGCGCCCACGGCCGCAGCG
>DAINND010000446.1:0-1626 GCA_036736065.1 Ilumatobacteraceae bacterium | reverse complement strand
CGTTGTAGACGGGGATGCCGGTCTGGCCGATCTGCTTCTGCAGCTGCTGGCCGAACCCGGAGCTCGCGTTCATCAGGTTGCCCGCAGCGAGGATGCCCATGTCGCGCATCGACACGCCGGCATCGGCGAGCGCACCCATGGCGGCCATCGACCCGAGGTCGACGACGTCCTTGTCGGGGTGCTTGCCGAACTTGGTCATCGTGATCCCGAGGATCCAGACGTTCTCAGCCATGGTGTGCTCCGTTTCGTTCGTGGTGGCGTTCGTGGTGGCGTTCGTGATGAACGGTGTCAGGCGGGCTCGAAGCCGAAGGCGATCGCCTCGGTGCCATTGTCGTCGGTGCCGACGGAATAGGTGGCGAGGCGGACGCGCATGCCGAGCTTCACGTGGTCGGGGTCGGGCGCGGTGTTGATGATGTTGGCGCGCACGCTGGTGCCGCCGCAGTCGACGACAGCGGCAACGAAGGGCACCGGCACGCCGGGTGCGGCGAAGGTGACGATGGTGAACGAGCGCACCTCGCCCTCAGTGGCGATGTCGACCTTGGCGAACTCGGTGCCGAAGCAGCCGGCGCAGGCGTTGCGGCGGTCGAAGTAGCGGGCGCCGCACGAGGTGCACTCGTTGGCGACGAGGTGCGGCTGGTCGTCGAGGATCAGGTACTCGACGATCGGGACCCGGGCGGGAGCGGCGGTGTCGGACATGCGCGTGACTGTACCGAGCGTGCTCGTTCGCTCGTGCACCGGAGCGGGGTTGCGTCGCACCGGCACCCGTGGTTGAATTATTGAGATAGATTCTCATTATCGGAACGGATTCGGGAACGCCATGCTCCACCGCACTGCATCTCCGCTCAGCACGGGCCGCGCCGGTCGACTCGTCGCGCTGCTCGGTGCCGTCACCCTCGTCGCCGCCTGCGGCGGCAGCGACAGCGCGACCACCGAGACCAGCGCCGCCGCCGGGACCACGGCGACCACCGTCGCCACCGAGACCACGTCGGCCCCTGCCCCTCCCGAGACGACCGCAGCTCCGTCGACGACCACGACCACGATCGACGAGCGGCCGGTCGTGGTGGTCACCTACTCCATCCTCGGCGACATCGTCAGCCAGCTCGTCGGCGACACCGCCCGCGTCGAAGTGGTCGTGCCCGACGGCGCGGACCCGCACGTGTGCAGGGCCGCGGCGCTGTACATCGACCGGATGAGGCCCGCGGCCGTGGTCGTGGCCAACGGGCTCAACCTCGAAGAGGGCCTCTCCGACGCGCTCGGCCAGGTCGCCGCCGCCAACGTCCCGCTGTTCGAGGCTGCGGCGCACATCACGGTGCGCGAGTACGGCAAGGACGGCGACGACCACGACCACGGTCACTCCCACGACGAGGAGGAGGGCAAGGAAGACGGCCACGACCACGAGGGCGGGGATCCGCACCTGTGGACGTCCGCGGCCACGATGGCCGAGATGGTGCCTGCCCTGACCGATGCGCTCGAGGCCGCCCTGGCCGTCGACCTCGCTGCCGCAGAGGCGGAGGTGATCGCTGCACTCACCGCGCTCGACAGCGAGGTGCAGGCGATCATCGATCGCATCCCCGCCGGGGCGTGCAAGCTGGTGACCGGCCACGAGTCGCTCGGCTACTTCGCCGA
>DAINND010000445.1:0-1649 GCA_036736065.1 Ilumatobacteraceae bacterium | reverse complement strand
CGCACGCGTTCCCCGACCTGATCCCCGCGGCGATCGACCGCCGTGACCTCGTCGACTGGGCCGGCGACGCCGGCCTCGTCACCCGCTGACCCTGCCCGCCCCGGGGGACGCTCTGGTGTCAGGCTCGTACTCCAGGAGTAGCAGCATGGGTAGCATCGAAGTATGAAAGTGAGCGTCAGCCTGCCCGAGGAGGACGTCGAGTTCCTCGACAGCTACGCCGAGCGGGGCGGGTATGCCTCGCGTTCGGCGGTGTTGCACAAAGCCGTGCGGTTGCTCCGCGCCTCGGAGCTGGGCGCCGCCTACGAGGACGCCTGGGCGATGTGGGAGGCCGGCGACGACAGCTCGCTCTGGGATGCCACCACGGCAGACGGTTCTCCCTGATGCGGCGCGGCGAGATCCGGCTCGTCGACCTCGAGCCCGTGCGCGGTGCCGAGGCCGACAAGCAGCGTCCGGCGGTCATCGTCAGCAACGACGGCGCCAACAGCACCGCGCAGCGCCTCGGCCGGGGCGTGATCACGGTCGTCCCGGTCACCTCGAACACCGATCGCGTGTACCCGTTCCAGGTGCTGCTCCCGGCCGACGTGACCGGACTGCAGGTCGACTCGAAGGCTCAGGCCGAGCAAGTGCGCTCGATCGCCGTCGAACGCCTCGGCCGACGGATCGGCGTACTGACCGCCGAACTCCAAGCGGATCTCGACGAAGCACTGCGGCTCCACCTGGCGTTGTGAGTCGCCGTACGACGGAAGTCAGGCGCCGGGACGCATGGCGCAGCACCGCGTCGGAACGTGGAACCTGCGGCACATGACGAGGGTGTGAGGCCGTCGGCGTGGCAGCGAGTCGAGGGGATGTCGGCTCACGGTCGCATGAGGGCCGACAGTGGGGCGACGGGCACGATGCCGGTCGCTCTGGCGGACATCGCCGGGTCGACGGTCACCAGGGCGTCGGCCTGGAGGCGGCACACGGCGAGGTACTCGGCGGTGCGGAGATCGTCCCAGCCGTGCTCCCGGCACAGACGCCAGGCCGTACGTCGGGAGACGCGATCGCCGAGCAGGCGCATCTTCAGTTCGGTGATGCGGTCGTGGTGGGCGAGTGCGTCGCCCTCGGTCATCTCGCCGCTCGTCACGGCGATGAACAGCAGCGACAGGGCATCGGTGCGGATCGAGTTGGGGGCGACGAGCTGGTGCTCGGGCCGACACTCGACGGCGTCCAACACGACGTGCAGCAGCGTCGGCGCATCGAGGGCGAAGCGGGTCATACGGCGACGGTACCTCGCGCTCGTGACGGTGCGTCTCGGTGATCTGACGGGTCACCGCCCCCCGGCGGTCGATCGGCCGTCGTCGGATCCGCGAGACAGGAGTGCCGTCGACCTCCGAGCCTGCGTGACGCGCGAGCGCTCGCTGGCTCGTCGTGGTCAGGCGCCGCCGGCGAGGAGGTCGACCACCTCGGCGGGCGAGCGGCTCCAGCCGGCGCGACGACTCGCGACGAGCGGATCGCCGCCGGTGTCGTGGGCCTCGGCCATCACCAGCAACGCCTTCCAGATCGCCCAGCCGCGAGCCCGGTCGACCGTCGCTGGGTCGAGGCCGTTCCCGTCGACGAAGCGTGCGCGGGCGGTGCCGTCGAACCAGGTCCAGGCGATCACCAGGTCGCAG
>DAINND010000444.1:0-1662 GCA_036736065.1 Ilumatobacteraceae bacterium | reverse complement strand
CGTGCGCTGGGAGGCCGACCCCGTCGCGCGCACCGTGGCCGTCACCACGATCGACGAACGCTTCAACGAGTTTCCCCGCCATCGCGGGTCGCTCACCGGCAAGCCCTACCGCTTCGGCTACTGCGCACAGCCCGACGAGCAGATGCACTGGCCCACCCTGAAGCACGACCTGCTCACCGGCGCCAGCGAGGTGTTCGACCACGGTGACGGGCGTGCTGCCGGCGAGCCTGTCTTCGTCGGCCGCCCCGACAGCACCGAGGAGGACGACGGCTGGCTGGTGATGTTCGTCCACGACGGCAACGACGACTCCACCGAGTTCGCCGTGCTCGACGCGCAGGACTTCTCCCGCGGCTACGTCGCCCGGGTGAAGCTGCCGCAGCGGGTGCCGTTCGGGTTCCACGGCAACTGGGTGGCCGACCGGGCCTGACCTTCGTCGGCACCCGGCGCTCACTGCCACCTCACCCGATCGGGCTCGGCCCGAATCGGCCCATCTGCATCTTCGTCGCGACACGGCGAAGGTGCACGGGCGTCCGACGATGTGGCAAGGTCGTCGACCGGATATGTCGACGAGCTACCACCACGGGAACCTCCCCCTCGTCCTTCGGCAGGAGGCCGCTGCGCTCCTGGCCGAGCAGGGGCTCGCGCCGTTCAGCCTGCGCGAGGTCGCGCGGCGCGCAGGCGTCTCCCACGCGGCCCCTGCGCACCACTTCGGTGGCGTCAGAGGCTTGCTGACAGCCGTCGCCGCCGAGGGCTTCCGGCTCCTCTCGGCTGCATGCAGCGAGGCCCTCGAAGCTGCCGGGTCGGATCCCGCTGCGCGCCTCTCGGCGGTCGGCCATGCGTACGTGTCGCTCTGGAAGACCCAGCCGGGCTACTGCCAGGTGATGTTCCGGTACGACGTGGTCGACTTCGAGGATCCTGAGCTGCGCGACCGGTCGAACGAGGCCTACGCCATCCTCGAGATGACGACGAGAGCGGTCGGCGGGCACGTCGACGACGCCCGCGCGGCGCAGCGGTCCGCGCTGCTCTGGTGGTCGACGGTGCACGGTCTCACGCAACTGGAGACGAGCTTCGCCACCGTCAGCACCAAGATCTCAGGGGATCCGGAGCCCGTCACGACCGACGAACTGGTCGAGGAGTTCGCCGCGATGGTCCTCCACGGCATCCAACGACGCCGTCGGCCTGGCCGGCGGCGAGGACCCTGACGAGGCCGCGCCGTTCACCGCCCGGCCTCAGCGGCGGAGACCGCGCTTCGCCACAACGGCAGGAGCTCGGTGCCGAATCGTTCGACCGCGCCGATCACCTCTGCCCGCGGCACGCCGGAGGATCCGAGCCCGATGACCAGCCGGTCGATTCCGAGATCGGTGAGCTCCATGAGCCGCCGCACGCAGTGATCCGCCGGGCCCACGATCGCGAATCGATCGAAGAAGTCGTCGTCGAGCTCCTGACCCTGCGGCGCGCTCGACGAGCCGTGACGGGTGAGGTCGTAGCTCGCCTCCAACCGGCGAAGAGTGTTCCGGTCGTCGACGCCGACGCCCGGCATCGACTCCGCCATGGCGAGGTAGTGGGCGAACACGCTGGTGACCCCTCGTGCAATCTGGCGCGCCGCTGCGATCTCGGGATGGCACACCACGGCAACGTAGGCGCCGATGGAGAACCCCTCCG
>DAINND010000443.1:0-1724 GCA_036736065.1 Ilumatobacteraceae bacterium | reverse complement strand
CCACCGCCGCCGACGCCTGGGCGCAGCAGATGGGCGTGAAGGTGAAAGAGCCCAAGGCCGAGGAGTTCGGGTTCCTCCGCTCCGACCTGACGCTGTTCACCTATCTGCACCTCGCCGCCTACCCCGAGGTGGCCAAGGCCCTCGTCGACTCCGGGTGCACGTCGTTCGCCTACGAGACCGTGCAGCTCCCCGGCGGCGCACTGCCGCTGCTCGCCCCGATGAGCGAGGTCGCAGGGCGGCTCGCCCCGCAGATGGGCGCGCACTACCTCGAGCGCCACAACGGCGGGCGCGGCGTGCTGATGGGCGGCGCGCCCGGCGTGCACCCGGCCCGGGTGGTGGTGCTCGGTGCCGGCAACGTCGGCTGGAACGCTGCCTGGATCGCAGCAGGCATGGAAGCCGAGGTGGTGCTGTTCGACAAGACCCTCGACCGCCTCCGCTGGGTCGACCAGATCCATCGCGGCCGGATCGTCACCGTGGCGTCGAACCGCGGCGCCATCGAGCGCTACATCACCGCTGCCGATCTGGTGATCGGCGCCGTGCTGGTGGCCGGCGGACGGGCGCCGGTGGTGGTGAGCGACGACATGGTGCGCTCGATGAAGCCGGGGGCGGTGATCGTCGACGTGGCCGTCGACCAGGGGGGCTGCATCGAGACGACCCGGGAGACGACCCACACCGACCCGGTCTACGACGTCCACGGCGTCGTGCACTACGCCGTCGGCAACATGCCGGGCGCCGTGCCCCACACCAGCACCTACGCGCTCACCAACGCCACGCTCCCCTACCAGCTCGAGCTCGCCCACCACGGTCCGCTCGCCGCCATCGGGCTCGACCCGGCGCTGGCCCTCGGGCTCAACACAGCTGCGGGGCACGTCACCAACGCACCGGTCGCCGAGTTCCTCGGCCTCCCTGCTGTCGACCCCGCCACGGCGCTCGGCGGCTGAGCACACCTGCCGACCCCGGTCGGGACAGCCCGACCCGTGCGACAGGGCATCCACGCCGTACCGTGAAGCGCATGGCAACGCTTGCGTCCGAGCTCGATCTCCCCGAACTCCCCTTCCAGCGCGACGACGTGTACCGCGAGGCGCTGCGCCGCGGCAAGCAGGAGGGGCACTGGTTGTTCCGCTCCATCCTCGGCTACGCCGTGGCGAGCTACGAGGACTCACTCGGGATCCTGCGCGACAAGCGTTGGCACAACGCGTCGAGCCGCATCCCCGAGATGATGGGCATCACCCGCAGCGAGTTCCTCGACCGCCAGCGGGTGAGCATCCTGTCGGCGGAGGGCGACCTGCACACCCGGCTGCGCCGCCTCGTCGCCCCTGCCTTCTCCCCGCGTTCGGCCGACCGCCTGCGGCCGTTCATGCGCGAGGTGATCAACGGTCTCATCGATCCCGTGGCACCCACCGGACGAGCCGACTTCGTCGCCGACATCACCGAGCCCTACCCGATCCCGATCATCTGCGAGCTGCTCGGCGCACCGAAGAGCGACTGGCAGCTGTTCAGCCGTCTGGCGTCGGACGTGCTCGAGATCTTCTCGGCCGACCTGGCCCAGAAGCTCGACAAGGTCATGCAGGCCCAGAACGAGCTCGACGACTACACGCGCGAGCTGATCGCCGAGCGCCGGGCAAAGCCGGCCGACGACCTGCTCACCGCCCTCATCGCCGCGGAAGCGGCCGGTGACCGGCTGAGCGCCGACGAGCTCGTGATGATGGTGAACGCCGTCATCG
>DAINND010000442.1:0-1858 GCA_036736065.1 Ilumatobacteraceae bacterium | reverse complement strand
GGCGAAACGACGGCGACAGCACCAGACCGCAGCTGCTCGCCGCAGTCCCCCCGAGCTTCGCGAGCGAGACAGCTGCAGCGATCTGTTCGCGGGTCACGCCTCCAGAACACACGTCTTCCGGGGAACCCGCTCGGGCGCGCCCAACGGAAGCGGCGCATCGTCGTGGCTCAGCCACGGCATGCGCCTTGCCGGTGCTGGCAGTGTTGTCGGTGTTGTCGGGCTGCTCTGACTCGTTGTCGTCAACCTCCACCATCACCTCGACCTCCACGTCCATCACCTCGACTTCCACCACGACGAACTCGGTCGCCGTCGTGACGTTCGCTCCCGGCGCGCTGGTCGACGCGTCCTACACCCACGCCGGCCCTTTGCCGATATCCATCCAGCGTCAGACGTCCGAAGGATCGTGGGTCGACATCGGGACGATCGATGGGCCATTGACCTCGCTGGCCGACTTGCCTGACGGCGGGTACAGGCTCTGGGACTTCGACGTCCTCCTCGGTGAGTTCACTGTCGAGCGCAGCTGAACCAAGAATGCTCGGACAGCCCCAGCAGGAGAAGGTCGCTCCATCGTGCCTTGCGTTCCCGGCGACTCAGCGGAATGATTCGGCGATGACGCGCCTCGTCTCGGTTTCGGTGCTCCTGGTCGGTGTGGCTTCCTTCGCGGCGTGCTCGGACGCCGAGCCTGCTGCCTCGGAGAGCTACTGCGCCGTCGCCGTGAACGCAGCGCAAGGTCGGATCAACTTCCTCGATGATGCCCAGTACGCGTCGATCGTCGACGATCCCGCGTTGCCGGATCGTTACCGAGACGACATGACGGCCGCAGCGGAAAGGGCACGCCGGCTGTGGGCGAGTTTCGGCGCCTGGTCCAACCACGACATGGTGGCCGTCGTGAACGAGATGTGCGGAAAGGATCTGACGGCCGTGACGGCGGTTCCATGACGCCACCGGAGGCGTGGCGCATGGGGGCGCACGTCGCGATGGCTTGCGGACGGTGCCGATTGCGGTCACGATGCAGGTTCGAGATGGGAATCATCCGTGAGTAGCGATCGACGAAGCCCGACGGTGTCGACGCTGCTGCGCGGTGTCGTGACGTCTGCGCTCGGAGTTCTGGTCGTAGCTGTCGTGGCTGGCTGCACCTCCGACACCGGCGGCGGAGACTGCAGTGGAGGCGTCTTCCTGGATGGACGGGTCTACGACGTCGAGACCTTCAACGACGGGGTGCTCGAGCCCTCCGACCTCGGCGCAGTGCTCGGTGTCGTAGAGCGCAACGTCGCGTGTCCGAGCCGGGATGGAGAGGCGGGTGACGTCGCTGTCGGGACAGAGCTCCGCTCGATCTCCGGTATCGACCCAGGCGTCGGCTTCGCTGTCGAGGTCGACGGGCGTGTCCGAGTGTTTCGTTCGCACCGGCCACCGGAGGACCTCGAGATCGATGAGGTGTTGCCGCTCGACGATGTCGTCGAGATCGGCCTCAACTCGGCCAACGACGGCTCTACTCGCTGGGCCACCATCGATGACCCTGATCAGATCGCAGTGATCGTCGAGGGCGTTCGCAGCGGGCCGATCGTGGCGTCACCGATCGAAGAGCTGCTCCGGCCGGGCCTGCGGACGGTGTTCGAGATCGTTCGCAGCGACGGGTTGCGGACACGTACCACGTATGTGATCGACCGGCGACTGGTGTCGGACCGGGTCGGCGGCCAAGGTGAATGGCTCGCACGCGAGCTGCCTGGGGCTGCCGCAGGGATCATCGATGCCGCACTCGATGCTGCGCCGTTGGCACGGCCTCGCGAGGGGCTCGTCCTGGTGGGCGCAGCGGGCACGGCCGACGTGCGCGACGTCGCCGCATGTCGCCTTGACCGGC
>DAINND010000441.1:0-1887 GCA_036736065.1 Ilumatobacteraceae bacterium | reverse complement strand
TGATGGCCTTGGCGAGCACCGCCGGGTGCCGGTAGCCGATCGAGTAGACGAGCGAGCCCACCTGCACCCGGGACGTGCTGCATGCGAGCGCGGCGTGCATCGCCACCGCCTCGAGGCAGGCGGCGTCGTCAGGGCGGCCGGTGGCGCCGTAGAAGTGGTCCCAGATCGAGATCCAGCCGAAGCCGAGGTCCTCGATGGTCCGCCAGACGCTGCGGAGCTCGTCTGCCGTCGTGTGCTGCAAGCCTGCGTGGACGCCGAACAGGGTCATACGACGACGGTAGCCTGCCGGTCATGCCGCGCGCCCACGTCCCCACAGGTATGGAACTCGAGTACGACACCTTCGGTTCGCCGTCCGACCCGACGCTGCTGCTCATCATGGGCTTCACCGCCCAGATGATCTCGTGGGACGAGGAGTTCTGTCGGATGCTTGCCGACGGCGGGCTGCACGTCGTGCGCTTCGACAACCGCGACTGCGGGCTGTCGACCAAGCTCGACGGCGCCGAGGTCGACAGCGCAGCCGTGATGACCGCCGCGCTGACCGGCACCGAGGTGCCACCGGTGCCCTACACCCTGTCGGACATGGCTGCCGACGCCGTGGGGCTGCTCGACCACCTCGGGGTCGAGCGGGCCCACGTGATGGGCGCCTCGATGGGTGGGATGATCACCCAGACCGTGGCCATCGAGCACCCGCATCGCTGCCACAGCGCCATCTCGGTGATGAGCACCTGCGGTGATCCAAACTACGGCCAGGCTGCACCCGAGGCGATGGCCGCGCTGCTCGCCCCACCTCCGGCCAGCCGCGAGGAGTACATCGAGTCTGCGCCGAACTGGATGGTGTGGCAGTCGAAGAAGTACCGCGACGCCCAGCGGACCAAGGAACTGGCGGCGATCGGCTACGACCGTTCGTTCTACCCCGAGGGAGGGCCGCGCCAGTTGGCGGCGATCTTCGCGAGTGGGGACCGGTCAGCGAAGCTGGCCGAGCTGGCCGTGCCCACCCTCGTCATCCATGGGCGGGACGACACCCTCATCACCCCGTCGGGCGGTATGCGCACGGCAGAGCTGATCCCGGGCGCGCACCTGCTCCTCGTGGCCGACATGGGCCACGACATGCCCGAGCCGCTCTGGCCGATGCTCACCGACGCCGTCATCAGCCACGCGCGCACCAACGCAGGCTGATCCGCAGGCGCTGGCCGTCGGACCGGGGCTGGGTGCTGGTGTCGCTCTAGAGTGCCCTACATGGCAGGACCTCTCTCCGGATACCGAGTCATCGAGATCGCCGGCATCGGCCCCGGCCCGTTCGCGGCGATGATGCTCGCCGACATGGGGGCCGAGGTGATCCGAGTCGAACGAGCCCAGTCGGTTCGGGGCCCGGCGCCCGACACCCCTCACTACGACGTGATGCTGCGCGGACGGCGCAACATCGCCATCGATCTGAAGCACCCCGACGGCGTGGCGACCCTGCTCGATCTCGTGGCCGAGGCGGATGCGCTGATCGCGGGCTTCCGCCCGGGTGTGATGGAGCGCCTCGGCGTCGGCCCCGACGTCTGCCTGGCGCGCAACCCGCGCCTCGTGTTCGGGCGGATGACGGGCTGGGGGCAGCGTGGGATGTACGCGCAGGCCGCCGGCCACGACATCAACTACATCGCCCTCGCCGGAGCGTTGGCCCACTTCGGTCGCGCGGGCGAGGCCCCCGTGCCACCGCTCAACATGGTGGGCGACTTCGGTGGCGGTGGCATGTTCCTCGCCTACGGCGTGGTGTGCGCGCTGCTCGAGGCGCAGCGCAGCGGCCAGGGGCAGGTCGTCGACACCGCGATGGTCGACGGCGCAGCGGTGCGGATGAGCATGTTCTGTGCGTTCAAGGCGATCGGGATGGTCGACGAGGACGCG
>DAINND010000440.1:0-1893 GCA_036736065.1 Ilumatobacteraceae bacterium | reverse complement strand
GCAACCGACCGCCCGCCGCCCCGGCGCGGCACCCGGGTGGTGTTCGACGCCACCCGAGTGGTGCGCCGCGAGCCCGCCGAGGCCTGGCGCCGCCTCGTCGACTGGCGCGGCCACGGGCGCTGGGTGCCGTTCACCCGGGTCGACGTCAATGCCTCCGATCCGACCTACTTCGTCGCCTGGACCGGCGTCGGCCCGCTGCAGCTCGAAGACCGCATGCACGCCCTCGAGCAGCGCTTCGCCGACGGCGAGGGCTTCTGCCGCGTCGCCAAGCTCGGCCCCACGCTGGTGGGCGAGGCGAGCTTCACCGTCACCCCGGGCATCGAGGCCGGCACGACGCTGGTGCAGTGGCACGAGGACGTCTCGGTGCCACGTCTGCCCGGCTTCCTCGCCCCTGTCGTCGGGTGGTTCAGCGGCAAGGCGTTCGAGCTCTCCCTCGCCAGGATGGTGACGCGCGGCTGACGCGCCGGTCGTCGTCAGTCCGGGATCGCCACGCCGGTGCGGTGCCGGCGCCATGTGCGCACGGCGACCACTGCCAGCGTGAGCAGTGTGAGCGGCAGCACGAACAGGCCCATCGCCGAGCCCAGCTCGTCGGTGGCCTGGTGGTCGACCCCGTCGAGCACCAGGTAGGTGACGTAGGCCGCGTAGTAGGCCAGGAACACGTAGCCCTCCCAGCGGCGCAGGGAGTAGCCGTCGAAGAACACCGGCAGGCAGGCCACGGCGACGGCGGTCATCACCGGGATGGCGAGCGTGCGGGCGCGCTCGGAGACGGCGAGCGCCGTCGGGGCGACGATCGCCGACAGGCCGAGCACGCCCATGATGTTGAACAGGTTCGAGCCGATCGCGTTGCCCACGGCGATGTCGCGCTCGCCGCGCATCGCTGCGACCACCGACGTTGCGATCTCCGGAGCCGAGGTGCCGACGGCGACGATGGTGAGGCCGATCACCAGCTCGGGCACGCCGAGGTCGGTGGCGATGTCGGTGGCAGCAGAGACGAGCAGGCGGGCGCCGCCGACGAGGCCGACGAGGCCGAGCCCGATCGAGCCGAGGTCGAACCACCACGGTTGGGAGCGCAGCTTCTCGGGATCGAGCGACTCGTCGTACTGGACTGTCGCCGCCGGGTCGGGTCGGCGCGCCGCGAGGACCGTCCAGGTCGTGTAGACGATGAGGCCGGCCACCAGCAGGATGCCGTCGAACCGGCTGATCGTGCCGTCGAGGGCCATCAGCCACGTGACGGCGGAGACGAGCACCATGAGCGGCACGTCGATGCGGACGATGCGCTGGGCGACGATGAGCCCGCCACCCACGACGGCGGAGAGGCCGAGCACCAGCAACACGTTGGCGATGTTCGAGCCGACGACGTTGCCGAGGGCGATGTCGGCCTGCCCGTCGAGTGCCGACTGCACGCTGACGGCGAGCTCCGGTGTGCTCGTCCCGAAGGCCACCACGGTGAGGCCGATGACGATCGACGACAACCCGGTGCGGGCAGCGATGCCTGATGCGCCGCGCACGAGGAGCTCGGCGCCGATCACGAGGATGACGACACCGGCGGCGAAGATGGCGAGGGAGGAGAGGCTCATGGTGCGCCGGACGTTACCCGGCGACGGCCACCGATGTGAGTTCGAATCGATCGACGTCGACGAGGCCGAGGTCGGTGAGGCGCAGGTGGGGGATGACCGACAGCCCCAGGAACGACAGCTGCATGTAGGGCGCGGGCAGATCGACCCCCAGCACGTCGGCGGTGAGCCGGCCGAGGTGCTCGATCGCCCCGGCCACCTCTTCCGCCGGCCGGTCGCTCATCAGGCCACCGATCGGCAGGGCCATCTCGGCGACCACGCGCCCGTCGCGCACGGCCACCTGCCCCCCCCCCAGTTCGGCCAGGCGGGCTACGGCCGC
>DAINND010000439.1:0-1896 GCA_036736065.1 Ilumatobacteraceae bacterium | reverse complement strand
CGACACGCCCCTGTCACCCACCGCCCGCGGCGACAGGCAGGTCACACGCCGCCGGCGACCTCGGCGAGGAACCAGTCGCCGCGGTGCTCGGCGTGCTCGCGGCTCGTGCGCACGTTGGCATGGGTGTCGGCGAGCAAGCCGTCCACCGTGCCCCCGAAGCGCTCGAGCTCGGCAGCTCCGCTCCCGCGCACCCAGCGGGTGATCATCGTCTCGGTGGCCTCCGGATGGAACTGCGTGGCGAAGCTGCGCCCGAGTCGCCAGGCCTGCGGGCCCACCGGGCTGCGCGCCAACTCGAGCGCACCTGCGGGCACCGTGACCACATCGCCGTGCCACTGCATCCACGGGCCCGAGGCGATGTGCTCGGGCAGGTCGCTCACCACCTCGTACCACCCGATCTCGGGCTCACGCGCCCGCTCGACGGTGCCTCCGAGCGAATGGGCGAGCATCTGGCTGCCGTAGCAGATGCCGAACTGCGGCACGCCCCGTCGCTGCGCCTCGCGCACCACCGCCGACTCGGCCGCGACCGGGTCGGCGACGTCGGGCCAGTAGACGCTCCACTCGCTGCCGAGCAGCAGCACCAGGTCGTGACCGTCGAGCTCGGGCCATTCGTCGACGTGCTCGCGGTGGCATTCGGTGAACGCGAAGCCGTGGTGCCGGAAGCGCTCACCGACGAACCCCGGGTCGGCGTCGACGGCGTTGGCGATCAACAGGGCACGCATCAGCCCCACGCTAGGTCGTCGGCCGCGGGCGCATGGGGGTCGGCGCGTCGACCTGCGGCCCACGAGCGGCCCCAACTCGACACCTGCCGGCATTTCGTCGACCGTCGCGTCGACCTGCGGCCCGCGAGCGGCCCCAACTCGACACCACTTCCGCCGGGCGCCACCCCGAGCCCATCACTGCTCTGGTGCACCGACTGCTCATCGACCACTTCGCCCATCGGGACCAGCTCATCTCCACCCCCCAGGCCCACGAGCTCGGCCTGACCAAACGCCAGCTCGACGGCCTCGTCGAGCGTGGCGAGCTCGAGCGAGTGCACCGCGGGGTCTACCGGAATCGGTCCGTGCCGATCGACCAACGTCAACGGCTGGTCGCCGGGCTGCTCGCCTGCGGCCCTGACGCTGTGGTCTCCCATCGATCCGCGCTGTGGCTCCACGGAGCACCGAACATGTCCGGGACCCTCGTCGAGCTGACGAAGCGGTCGACATCGTTTCCGCTGCGCAACGGCCTGGTGCTGCACCGCTCCTCGACGCTCGCATCCGCCGATGTCACCCGTGTCGACCGCCTGTGGGCGACGACGAAGGAGCGCACGCTGATCGATTGCTGCACGCTCGTACCGGTCGGGCTCGTGATGCGAATCGCCGAGCACTGGATGTCGAATCGGCTGACCACCCTCGACCGACTCCACGAAACGATCGATCGACTCCCCACCTTGAGCGGAGCACGTCGGCTGCGGCGGGGCCTGGCCGAGCGATCGCTCGGGGTCGTCGTCGCCGACTCACCGCTCGAGCATCGCCTCGGCGAGCTCCTCGACCGCGCTGGTCTTCCCGCAGTGCACCATGTCGTGGTGACGGTGCGGAGTGGGCGCACCTACGAGCTCGACTGGGCCTATCCGGATGTCCGTCTCGGGATCGAGGTCGACGGCTACGGGGTCCACCTGCGGTCGGTCACTGCCTTCGACGATGACCGTTGGCGCCGCAACGAGCTCGAGAACGAGGGCTGGCAGATCCTGAACTTCACCTCGGGCCACCTCCGACGTTCGCCCGGACGGGTCGTGGCGCAGGTCCGAGATGCGCTCGCGCGTCGACGTAGGGAAGCCAAGAGGGCCGCCGGAGACACGCGCGGCGGGGCCGCGGGGCCACCAGTAGGCCAGAGGGCCGGCATGGGCCCGGACTAGCC
>DAINND010000438.1:0-1909 GCA_036736065.1 Ilumatobacteraceae bacterium | reverse complement strand
AGCCGGCGCGGCGGGCGGCGATGGCCACGGAGCCGCCCTCGGTCAGTCGGCTGCGGAGCACGTCGACCACATGGCCGATGAGGTGCTCGTCGGAGACGGCGGTGCGGAAGAAGCGTCCCGTGGTGTCGGCCGAGCTGCGCGACGGTGCGGTCGCCGAGCCGGAACAGGCGATGCTCGCAGCGGCATCGAGTGCGGGCAGCATCGCTGATGCAGACGTGCTCCCGGCCGGTCCCACGATCGCGTGTGCCCCTGCCGCGACCGCGTCGGTGCCCACGCGGCCGACATCTCCCGCTCGCGGCTCGGTGATCGTCACGACGGCCAGCGCACCGCCGAGCACCCCACCTGCCGCGTTGATCTCGGCGACGGCGTCTTCGAGCCCTCGGCGCTGCGCCGTGGCCAGGTCGCCGAGCAGACCGGCCGGTGGCTCGACGTAGGCCAGCGTGAGCGTGGTCTCGAGCGGGACCGACGTCGAGACCGCGACGGTGGTCGCCGGTGCCGTGGTGGGCGCCGTGGTGGGGATCGAATCGGCATCATCCACGCACGCGGCGAGCGCAGTGCTGGTGAGCAGGGCGGCCACGACCGCAGCTGCGGTCCGGCGGTTGGCGATGGCAGTCATGGAGGCTCCGTTCCCGTCGGCGTCGACGGTACGCGATCGCAGCATCTCGGCACGGGTGACCCGCACCCTTCTGGTCACCCGAGCGGGGTGAATTGCGTCCACGGTCGACGTCAGTGATCGTGGCGGTGGTGCAGGTCGGGCACGTGACCGTGGGCATGGGCCATGTGCCGGTGGCTGTGGGGATGGCTGTGACGGCCCGTGACGGAGGTCTCGTGGTCGTGGTCGTGATGGTCGTCGTCGTGGGTGTGGTCGTGGTCGTGCTCGAGCGGCTCGTGGACGTGGTCGTGCAAGTGAGCGATGCGCAGCACGAGCGCGACTCCTGCGGCGGCGAGCGCTGCCGCAGCGACCTCGGTGCCCGAGATCGGTGCGGCGAAGACGGTCCATGCCGCGATGGCGCCGATGAAGGGTGCCGTGGCGAAGACGAGCTGCCCACGCGCTGCACCGAGCTGACGGGCGCCAGCGACCCAGAGCGTGATCGACGCCCCGTAGCCGACGGCGCCGACTGCGAGCGCGACCAGGGAGCTCCCGAGGGGCGGGACGCCGCCGAGCGCGATGCCGATGCCGAGGTTGGTCGCACCTGCGATCACCCCCTTGGCGGCGGTGATCTGACTCGGAGCCACCTGATCGAGCGATGCGGTCACGCTGTTGTCGATCGCCCAGCAGAGGCACGCGGCTGCGACGAGCGCAGCGCCCCAGCGGACGTCGGGCTGCCCCGACCAGCTCAGCAGCACGGCGCCGGCCAGCACGAGGGCGGTGCCACCGACGACGCTGCGGCCGAGGTGCTCGCGGAAGACGGTCGCTGCGACGACGGTCGTGAACACCAACTCGAGGTTGAGCAACAGCGACGCCGTCGCCGCATCGAGTCGGCCGAGGCCGGCGGCCAGGAAGACGGGCCCGATTGCTCCGCCGAGCACCACAGCCGTTGCCAGCCCGCGGCCGCTCGCGCGGAGCGCGAGCCTGCTCGGAGGGCGACGCGCGACGACCGGTGCCACGGCGAGCGCAGCGCCCAGGTAGAGGAGACCGGCCAGCTGGAACGCCCCGAGCTCGTCGGTGAGCCGGGAGGCTGCCGGGGCGGAGAGCCCGAAGAGCACGGCGGCGAGCCCGCATCGGGTGAGGCCGATCCTGACGTCCGCAGGTGCCGATGGCTGCTGGTCGGATCCATCCACGGCCGACGAGCCTACTTGTCGGGGCCAGCCGTGTTCGGCGAGCACATCGGGCCGTGCGGCCCGCTCCATCGTGGTGCCCCCCCAGGGACTCGAACCCTGAACCTGCGGATTAAGAGTCCGTTGCTCT
>DAINND010000437.1:0-1929 GCA_036736065.1 Ilumatobacteraceae bacterium | reverse complement strand
GGACACGAGTCTGCGTGCATACCGCGCCATCGGCGCAGCGCTGTGTGCGGCGCGGATCGCCGCAGCGAGCGCGGTCGCGCGGCGCTCGCCCGCGGGGCGCACGACTCCGCTCCTGCTCCTCGGGCTCGCACCGATGACCCTGTTCCTGTCGGGGTCGGTGAACCCCAACGGCTTCGAGGTCGCCGGCTTCCTGCTGCTGTGGACGCTCTGCCTCCACGCAGGCCACGAACGAGCGCCGACCCGACTCGGGGGGCTGCTCGTCGGTGGCGTGGCCGCGATGCTGCTGCTCTCGCGGTTCGCGAGTGCCATCTGGCTGCTGGCGGGCGCCGTCGTGATGGCCGTCGTGCTCGGCGTCGCCGGCGTGCGCCGCTTCCTGGTGCGACCGTTCCTCGTGCCGGCGCTCGGGATCACGGGCGCGGCCGTGATCGTGCTGCTGGGGTGGTCGCGCTACGCCGGCGCCGAGGCCGAGGACCCACGGCTCGCGACCGATGCGAGCACCTGGGACGTCGTGCAGGCCTCGTGGGAACGCACACCGGAGTACCTGCGCCAGATGATCGGCATCCTCGGCTGGCTCGACACCCGGCTGCCGTGGTTCGTGTACCTCCTGTTCGCACTCGTCACGGTGGTCGCGATCGCCGGCGCCGCGCTGTCCCGCGAACCGCGACTGATGGTCGCCACCGCGCTCGTGGCGGCCGGGGTGATCGTGGTGCCGATCGCCGTCAACGTCGTGACCGCCCGCTCCGCCGGGCTCATCTGGCAGGGCCGCTACACGCTGCCGCTGTTCGCGATGCTCTCGGTGCTCGGGATGCTCGGCTGGCAGCGCTGGCTCGACCGACAACCGGCCGAGACCGGACGACGCGTGTCGATCGGCTTCGGGGTGGTCGTCGCGAGCTGCTTCGTGGTGGCCGAGATCGCAGCGTTCTGGCAGATGCTGCGGCGGTTCTCGGTGGGGGCGAGCGGCAAGGTCTGGCTCGACGAGCCGCTCCCCTGGCGCCCGTCGGTGGCACCGCTGACGTTGATCGCGATCAACGCCGTCGCGGTCGTGGTCTTCACCGCATTGGTGCTGTTCTGCGCCTGGCGACCGGTCCTCGGCGCCGACACCGGTCCACCGACCCGTGACCGCGCCGAGCCTGAGTCCGCTGGTTAACGTACTGCCCCGTGACTCGCCTCGCCATCATCGGCACCGGATACGTCGGTCTCACCACCGGCGCCTGCTTCGCCCACCTCGGCCACGACGTCGTGTGCGCCGACATCGACGCCGACAAGGTGGAGCGTCTCAACCGTGGCGAGGTCCCGATCGTCGAGCACCGCCTCGACGATCTCGTGGCCGAGGGTCTCCGCAAGGGCAACCTCCGCTTCGTCCTCGGTGCGGCCGAGGCCGTGAGGGACTGCGAGATCGCCTTCCTGTGCGTGCCCACTCCGCAGGGCGAGGACGGCTCCGCCGACCTCAGCTACGTCGAGGCGGCAGCGGCCGAGATCGCACCGGTGCTCCCCTACGAGTCGATCGTGGTGAACAAGTCCACCGTGCCGGTCGGCAGCACCAAGGTCGTCGAGCGCGTGCTGAAGCGACCCGATGTGCGCGTGGTGAGCAACCCCGAGTTCCTCCGCGAGGGTTCTGCGGTCGACGACTTCCTCCGACCCGACCGTGTGGTGGTCGGGTGCGACGACCGGTCCGCCGCGATCACCGTCGGCAAGCTCTACGACAACGTCCGCGCCCAGGTGATCGTCACCGACCCGGCATCGGCCGAGACGATCAAGTACGCGGCCAACGCGTTCCTCGCCACCAAGCTCAGCTTCATCAACGCGATCGCGGCCATCTGCGAAGGCGTCGGCGCCGACGTCAACGACGTCGTCGTGGGCATGGGCTACGACAAGCGCATCGGCACCGAGTTCCTCCGCCCCGGCCCGGGCTGGGGTGGGAGCTGCTTC
>DAINND010000436.1:0-1959 GCA_036736065.1 Ilumatobacteraceae bacterium | reverse complement strand
GAGCACGACCGAGCTGCCGTCGAACGGGTCGAGCCGGTGCAACAACCTGGCATCCCCCACTGGCATCGGCTGCTTCACCGCCTCGACGAGCGCCGGGCCAGCCCGCATCTCTTCGCGGAGCAGCCCAACCCGATCCACGATCCCCCCTCCGCGTAAGCCTCCGACGCACGTCTGGCCGGTGGTGCTCGGGCGTCAAGCGCCTGTGGCGCCACACCCCTTGGCGACCCCACGTAGAAAAGTTATGTTGAGGGTCGCTGAGGGAGGGAGAGGCACATGGCCACGGTGTTGTTCGAGAACGCCCGCGTCTTCGACGGCGTCAGCGCCGACTGCCGCGATGGTGTGGCGGTGCTCGTCGATGGCGAGCGCATCGTCGAGATCAGCGAGGTGCCGATCATCGCGCCCCAGGCACGCCGCATCGATGTCGCCGGCCGCACCCTCATGCCCGGCCTCATCGACCTCCATGTGCACGCTTACGCGAGCGATGTGAGCGCCGCTCGGATCGACCTGGCCGACACCGCGTATCGCACGGCGCATGCCGTGCGGATGCTGGGCCACGCCCTCGACTGTGGCTTCACCACGGTGCGCGACATCGGTGGTGGCGACTGGAGCCTGGCCCGCGCCATCGTCGACGGGATCATCCGCGCTCCCCGCTTCTTCTACGCCGGCAAGATCATGTCGATGACCGGCGGCCACGGCGACACCCGGTCGATGGCCGAGAGCCAGCACATCCACGGATACTGCTCGTGCGGCAGCATGAACGCGCTGTGCGTCATCGCCGACGGTGTCGACGAGTGCATCAAGGCCGTCCGCGAAGAGCTGCGGCGCGGTGCGCACTGCATCAAGATCATGGGGTCGGGCGGCGTGGCGAGCCCCACCGACCCGCTCTGGATGAACCAGTACCGCGAAGACGAGATCCGGGCGATGGTCGGTGAGTGCACCGAACGTCGCACCTATGTGGCCGCCCACTGCCACCCGACGAGCGCGATCCGGCGCTGCGTCGACTTTGGCGTGCGGTGCATCGAGCACGGAACGATGATGGACGCAGAGACAGCCGAGTTCGTGGCGGAGCGTGGGGCCTATGTGGTCCCCACGTTGGCGATCGGCTTCGCCCTCATCGAGGCCGGGCCCGCACTCGGGTTCCCGGCGGTGAGCCAGGCCAAGCTCGAGGTCGCCTTCCAGAGCTCGATCGAGGGGCTCCACCACATGCGCCATGCCGGCATCAAGCTCGGGTTCGGCACCGATCTGCTCGGCGCCACCTACGTGCAGCAGTGTCGCGAGTTCACCCTCCGCCGCGAGGTGTTCACCCCGCTCGAGATCCTCCGCCAAGCGACGTCGACGAGTGCCGAGATCCTGATGCAGGACGGCGAGCTCGGCTGTGTGCGCGAGGGGGCCTACGCCGACCTGATCGTGGTCGACGGCGATCCGCTCGCCGACATCGACCTGTTGGCGGCCGACGGCGCGAACGTGCCGCTCGTGATGCGCAACGGCGAGATCGTGAAAGACGTGCTGACCGCGTAGCTGCCGAGCCGGCGGGCCCGGTCGCCACGCTTCATGGGTGGAGGTCGGCGTTCGAAGAGCGAGACTCGACATCCATGAGCAGCATCGTCGTATCCGACCTCGCCTACGCGCCGCCCGGGGCCGACCAGCTGTTCTTCGACGTCGCCTTCGGCGTCGCCCCCGGGGAGCACGCCGCCCTCGTGGGGGCCAACGGTGTCGGCAAGAGCACCATCCTGCGCATCCTGAGCGGTGAGCTCGACGCTGACGATGGCGAGTTCGCGATCGGCGGCTCGATGCTGTACATGACCCAGGACGTGGGCATGTCGCGACCCGACGACACGGTCCGCGAGATGCTGCTCCAGGTGGCGCCGCCGCTGCTGCGCACCACGGGGCTGGCGCTCGTCGCCGCCGAGCGGGCGCTCGCCGACGGCAGTGACGACGGGATGCGCTACGCCGAGGCGC
>DAINND010000435.1:0-2031 GCA_036736065.1 Ilumatobacteraceae bacterium | reverse complement strand
AAGCTCATCGAGGCGTTGCAGTCCCGCGGCTGAGCCCGCTGTCGGCAGCGCAGGTGCACTGAGCGCGGGGGCGGGCGCCCGCCCCCTCGTCGCGTCCACAGCTCAGACGAGCGGCCAGGGGTAGCGGCGACCGGAGTGGTCGACGGGCAGCACACGGTGCTCGGCCACCCATGCCGCGCGCTCGCGCAGCGCCTCGACCTCGTCATCGGCGAGGAGCGCTGCGACCTGGAGCGGCACCTGGTCCGCCAGGCGCGCAGCGTGCTCGACGAGGTCGTCGTCGATGTCGTCGCCACCGAACTCCCACACGACGGTGCGCAGCTTGAAGTCGGCGGCGAAGCACAGGCCGTGGTCGATGCCCCAGATGTGGTCGTCGGCGTCGATGAGCACGTGGCCGCTCTTGCGGTCGGTGTTGTTGGCGATCAGATCGAACACGGCGATGCGGGCCAGCACCGGGTGCAGGTCGGGCCGCTGCTCGTGGATCGTGAAGTAGTGCTGCTGGTGGTCGGCGTCGACGAACCACTGGAGGCTGCCCTCGCCGAGGGGTCCGTCGCGCACCACCGTGGGCGGGACGAGGTCGAGCTCCATCGTCGCGGAGAGCAGGTAGGCGGCCAGCTCGCGGCGGTGCAGCCCGGGCTCGAAGTCCCACAGTGGCCGTTCGCCGCGCAGTGGCTTGTAGATCGCCGATCCGACCCGCTCGCCGTCGACGCCGAGATGGACGAGGAAGGTCGCGTTGCTGCTCCAGGGCATGCGCCCCTCGATCTCGAGCTCGGCGGTCCGCAGGATCTCGAGCTGCTCGGCGCCGGCACCCATCGACGGCTCAGTTCATGCGCGGGCAGGCGTGCCCGGAGGGATCGATGGGCAGGGAGCACCACCGGCACGGGGGCCGGCCGGCCGACACGATCGCATCGGTCTGCTCACAGAACGACACCACCTGGCCGCGGGTGAGCTGGACGCGCAACCGACTGCGCTCGACCTCGTCCCCGACGTCCACCTCGTCGTCCTCGTCCTCGACGACGACGAGCTCCTCGAGCTGCACGAGCACCCGGTCACTGGCGCGGTCGTACCCCAGCCCGATGGGGCCGAGCACGAAGTCCGGCTCGAGTGGCTCGGCGAGAGCCGGGGTGCCGGGCGCGGGCCGGTCGTCGGGAGGGGGCAGGTCGTGCAGCACCCGGCGCAGGTAGTCGGCGAGGGCGGCGGCCTGCTGCTTCTCGCACTTGACCGTCACCAGGGCGCGGCCGGCCCGGGCTTGGATGAGGAACACCCGCTGGCCGGGCCGACCGACGGCGCCGACGGTGAAGGCGTCGACCTGGTCGAAGTCGTGGGACGTGCTCATCGGTCCAGGCCTCAGGAGGGGCGCAGCTCGGCGAGCGAGCCGCCGGTCGAGTTGACGGTGAGCACCACCGGCCCTCCGGCGTGGTACGCGATGGCAGAGACCGAGCACGGGCTGATGACGATGCGTTGGAACAGGTCGAGGTGGGTGCCGAGCGCGTGGGCGACGGCGGCCTTGATCGGATCGGCGTGCGACACGCAGACGACGACACCGCCGGGGTGGCGGGCGCGGAGCCGGTCGATCGCACCCACGATCCGGCCCTGCATCGCAGTGAAGCTCTCCCCGTCCGGGAAGGTGAACGTCGACGGGGCGCGCTGGACCGTCGACCACTCGGGCAGCTTCATCAACTGCTTCAGTTCGGCGCCGGTCCACGCGCCGAAGTCGCACTCGAGCAGGCCGCGGTCGATCTGGACCCGCTGGCTCGCCGCGGCGGCGATCGGTGCTGCGGTCTCGCGGGTGCGCTCGAGGGGTGAGGCGTAGACGGCGTCGATGCGTGGCAGCACGCGCAACCGCTCGGCGACCTGCTCTGCCTGCTGCTGAACTGCCCCGACCGCATCCGAAACCGGCGGTTGCCAGACCGCCCGGTACACCGCAGGTGCAATAGCCATGCCCTCTCACGCCAGCAGCGCCACCCGCCCGACCAGCAGACGCGTGCAACTCATGGCCACGTGCCTCTGCGACGCGTTTTTCGACGACGTGGC
>DAINND010000434.1:0-2086 GCA_036736065.1 Ilumatobacteraceae bacterium | reverse complement strand
CGAGCAGCGAGGCCGCGGCGATGCCACCGCGCTGCAGCGTGCGCAGCACCGGCAACGTGTAGACGCCCTCGACCATGTCGTGGCCGGCGGGCTTGCCGAGCGCCTCGTCGGTGGCCGTGATGTCGAGCAGGTCGTCGACGATCTGGAAGACCATGCCGAACGCATCGCCGTAAGCCGTCAGGGCGTCGATGAGCTGGCGGTCGAACCCGGCGACGATCGCGCCGATGCGTGCCGACGTGGCGTAGAGCGACGCCGTCTTGCCGCCGATCGACGACAGGTAGGACGGTTCGGGGCGGGCGACGTTGTAGGTGTGGCGGAGCTCTTCGATCTGGCCTTCGCACAGCCGGCCGATGGTGCGCGCCAGCAGCGCTGCCACCTCGGTGCCGAGCGACGCGGCGATCTCCGACGCCCTCGACAGCAGGAAGTCACCGGCGAGGATCGCCTGCAGGTTGCCCCACTTCGCATTGACCGTCTCGACGCCGCGACGGGTGGGCGCCTCGTCCATGACGTCGTCGTGGTAGAGCGAACCGGTCTGCACGAGCTCGCAGGCGATGCCGCCCTGCACCGCGCCGTCGGACGCGGGTGCGCCGCCGACCTGGGCGGCGACGACGGTGAGCACCGGCCGCAGGCGCTTGCCACCGGCGACGATCAGGTGCGAGGCGATCTCGTTGAGATAGGCGTCCGGGGTGCGCACCGACTCGACGAGGGCCGTCTCGATCCGCTCCAGGTCGGCAGACATGCCGGGGAGCGAGAAGAACGGCAGGGTGGCCACACCCCGAGGCTACGGCACCGGACGGCCGAGGGACGAACGACAGCAGCGGAGTTCACGTCACGCGCGTCACACCTCCGGCGGCGCCGGGACGGGCCCGGACGGGTACGGATGGCTCCCCTGAGCAGGTACACGAGGCGGTCGCGTTCTGCCGCGTGGTGCGTGCGGGGCGCCGGTACACTCCCACCATGTTTGAACGCTTCACCGATCGGGCCAGGCGGGTCGTGGTGCTGGCACAGGAGGAGGCACGCCTCCTCAACCACAGCTACATCGGCACCGAGCACATCCTCCTCGGCCTGATCCACGAGGGCGAAGGCGTCGCTGCGAAGGCGCTCGAGTCCCTCGGCATCTCCCTCGAAGCAGTGCGCAACCAGGTCGAGGAGATCATCGGCCAGGGTGGCTCGTCGCCGTCCGGGCACATCCCGTTCACTCCGCGAGCGAAGAAGGTGCTCGAGCTGTCGCTGCGCGAGGCGCTGCAGCTCGGCCACAACTACATCGGCACCGAGCACATCCTCCTCGGCCTCATCCGCGAGGGCGAGGGCGTGGCGGCGCAGGTGCTCGTGAAGCTCGGCGCCGACCTCAGCCGCGTGCGCCAGCAGGTGATCCAGCTGCTCTCCGGCTATCAGGGCGGCACCGGCAAGGCCGGCGAGCCGGCAGCCGGTGCGGGCGCCGCCGGGGGCGCGGCGAAGGAGGACCAGGGCGACAAGGGTGGCAGCCAGGTGCTCGACCAGTTCGGTCGCAACCTCACCCAGCTCGCCCGCGACAAGAAGCTCGACCCGATGATCGGCCGCGAGCGCGAGCTCGAGCGGGTCATGCAGATCCTCAGCCGGCGCACCAAGAACAACCCCGTGCTGATCGGCGAGCCCGGCGTCGGCAAGACCGCCATCGTCGAGGGCCTGGCCCAGCGGATCGTCGCCAACGACGTGCCCGACACGCTGCGCAACAAGCAGCTCTACACCCTCGACCTCGGCGCCCTGGTGGCCGGCAGCCGCTACCGCGGCGACTTCGAGGAGCGCCTCAAGAAGGTCCTGAAGGAGATCAAGACCCGCGGCGACATCGTGCTGTTCATCGACGAGATCCACACCCTCGTCGGTGCGGGCGCCGCCGAGGGCGCCATCGACGCTGCGTCGATCCTGAAGCCCATGCTCGCCCGTGGCGAGCTGCAGACCATCGGCGCCACCACCATCGACGAGTACCGCAAGCACCTCGAGAAGGACGCCGCCCTCGAGCGCCGCTTCCAGCCGGTCAAGGTCGACGAGCCGACGCTCGCCCACACGATCGAGATCCTGAAGGGCGTGCGCGACAAGTACGAGGCGC
>DAINND010000433.1:0-2109 GCA_036736065.1 Ilumatobacteraceae bacterium | reverse complement strand
CATCACCTGCAGCTCCGCCCCCGCCCCGATCCCCAGCGCCACCCACTGGAGCCCTAACCCACCGGCCTCGACGTCGAGGCGCGCGCGGGCGACCAACGGCAGCACGGCGGCCTGGACGGCAATGGCCGCCATGAACAGCATGATCCGCAGGGCGACCCTGCGCAGGTGGCGCGACGCCAGGACCGTGGCGACGCCGTGGCGGATGGCACGGTGCACACCCGTCGCCGACGCCTCGCGCGTGGTGCGCCCGAGACGCTCGGCAGGGATGACGCGAAGCACCACGAACACCACGCCGATGAACGACAGCGCGTTGACGGCGAAGACCGCACCCGGGCCGGCAAGTGCGATGAGCACACCGGCGATGGCAGGGCCGAGCGACTGCGCGATGCTGCGCGATGCTGCGTCGAGGCCGAGCGCCTGGGGTTGCTGGTCGACCGAGGCGAGCCCGATCGTGCCGGCCAAGAAGGCGGGGCCGGCGAGCATCAGCGCCACGGACTCGAGGAACGTGGCGCCGATGAGGACCGCAGGCGTGGCTCGTCCGGCCCACTGGAGCACGGCCAGCGTGGCGGTCACCACCAGTGCGCCGAGCTTGGCCGCCGCCAGGTAGCGCCGCCGGTCGAGCAGATCCGACCACGCCCCTGCGTGCAGCGCCAAGAGGAAGCCCGGGGCGGCCCATGCCGTCTGCAACAGCGCCACGAGCAGCTCGGAGTCGGTCTGCTCGGTCATCGCCCAGCTGGCGCCGACGATCTGCATGTAGGTGCCCACGTTGGACACCAGGGCGGCGATCCACAGCGCCCGGAACGCCCGCCCGCGCAGCGGCGCCCAGGGCCCGGCGGTGGGGGTCACTGGTTCCACGGCCTGCATCGGCACGACCCTACAACGGCCTCGGAGCCGGTAACGTGAGCGACCTTCCCGCGGGTGTAGTTCAACGGTCAGAACCTCAGCCTTCCAAGCTGATGATGCCGGTTCGATTCCGGTCACCCGCTCCAGCACCGAAGGTGCCCAGGCGGGTCCCACGAATCGGGAGGAGCGCAGCGACGGATCCGGTCACCCGCTCCAGCACCGAAGGTGCCCAGGCGGGTCCCACGAATCGGGAGGAGCGCAGCGACGGATCCGGTCACCCGCTCCAGCACCGAAGGTGCCCAGGCGGGTCAGCGGCGGTTCGGCGCGATCGAGACGATGCCGTCGTCAGCGCTGAGCGCGAGCGGAGTCGACTTCGGCGGGTTCACCACCACCACCCCGGTCGACGCCAGTCGGTAGCCGATGGCGCTGTGGCCGATCGCTGCGGCGGTCGCGACGACATCACCGAAGCAGCCCGCCTCGGTGGCCGCGTAGCGGTCGGCCGGCATGAGCTCGACCGAGCAGCCCGTGGGCGAGAAGAGGTCGAGGAACACCTGTTCGAGCTCGTGGCGCTCGCTGAGCTGCGCCAGGAGCATGCTGGTCAGCTCGTCGCTGACGATGAAGTCGTCGGCGCCACTCACCTCGGCGAGCGGCGCGTTGCGCTGGTCGAGCAGCTCGGCCACCATGCGCACCGGCCCGAGGGTCTCGTCGGTGCGCACCTGCTGGAACGCGAGCAGGGTGAGCAGGGTGTGCGCGTCGGCGTCGTCCTCACCGACATCGCGATAGCCGAGGACGATCACCTCGTGGAACGACCTCCGCGCCGCGTGGGCGGCGACGTGCTCGGGGCCGCCGCTCAGCTCGCTGACCTCGACGGCGACGTTGCTCACCTCGAGCGAGGCGCGGACCTCGTCGGGGTCGACCCGGTCGGGATCGACCATCACCTCGATCGTGGTGCGCCGGTCGAGGAACTCGTCGAGCTCGCGCACGACCCGCGGCCCGAGGGCGCTCCAACCGGCGATCACGATGCGCCGTGGCCCCCCGCTGTCTTCGGCATCGCGCGGCGTGCGCGCCGGCGGGCGGCGCGTGGGCGCAGCGACCACGAACGTCGAGTCGTCCTCGGCGATGCCGATCTGCTGCTGGCCCGCCGTGAGCACCGTCTCTGGCGGCGGGCTGAGCACGACCGTGTCGGCAGCGTCGAGCATGCCGATGATCGACGACGACGCGGAAGCGAGCAGGCACTCGCAGGACGTCCGGCCCTCGAGCTCGGGG
>DAINND010000432.1:0-2197 GCA_036736065.1 Ilumatobacteraceae bacterium | reverse complement strand
ATGTCGGCTCGGTCACATCGGCGGTCACCGACAGGATCCGGTCGTGCAGCGGCGACGCGGGTGAGGTCCGGTCCCAGATGGCGACCCGCCAGCCGGCCTCCGCGAGCGTCGTGGAGATGTCACGACCGATGCCGGTCGCCCCACCGGTGACCACGACCGTGCGCGCCGAGCTCGCGCTCATGTCCGGTCCGCGAGCAGTTCGCGCAGCCGTGGAGCCATCCTGCTGGCCAGCACCTCGACCCGAGCCGACCCTGACTCGACGCTCTCTCCGGGGAGCTGCGCCCAGAAGTGGATGTCTTCGATCGCGGGGTGGCGACGCGAGAGCTCGGCGAGGTGCTGGGCGGCAGCGTCAGGATCCCAGGCGTGGTACAGACCGGAGGCGCGGAGTTGATCCCGGTCCTCGAATCGGGGGATCAACTCGGGCGGGCCGAAGGCTCCCCACTCGATGTAGGTGTTCATCTGGTAGAGCGCACGGTCGCCGACGCGCGCCCATTCCCGATCGGGGTCGTCGGCCACGATGGCCCACTGCGCCGCGAACACCGGGGGGTCATCGGCCCGGCCGAGCGCGTCGTGCGCTCGTTCGAACGTGTCGATGGAGGCGTCCTGGGTGGACAAGAACCCATCGGCCAACCTCGCCGCCCGTTGGATCGCCGGCTCGGCGAGGCCGCCCATCAGGAGCCGTGGGGGTGCATCCGGAGCTGGTGCCATGGTCACGCCGCGAAGATGGAACCGCCGACCTGTCGTGTTGATCTCCTCACCGCTCCATGCGGTGCGGATGATCTCGACGGCTTCCTCCATCAGCGACGGTCGGTGACGGATGGATCGCCCGAACGCCTCGTACTCCATCTGTCGGTAGCCGAGGCCGACGCCGAGGTCGAAGCGACCACCCGACAGCAGTGACACTGCGGCTGCGTCCTCGGCGATCCTGAGCGGGTCGTGGAGGGGAAGCAGCATCAGGTTCGTGCCCAGGCGCATCGTCGAGGTTGCGTTCGCCGCTGCAGCGGCGACGACGAGCGGGGAGGGGCAGTACCCGTCGGGTGCGAAGTGGTGCTCGCTGAACCACGCCGAGCCGATCCCCAGGGACTCCGCCCATCGCAGCTGTTCGATCGTCGATGCGTAGAGATCGGTGAACGACCGTGTGCGGGGCTGCGGGTTGCGCAGGTCGTACCACAGACCGATGCGCGGGATGGGCCGGCCTCCGACATGCGTCGACTGGTCGACTTCGCCGGCCGGCGTCGTCATGTCAGCGCCCCGTCCACGTCGCGGCTCGCTTCTCGGCGAAGGCGAGCGGTCCCTCGGCGGCGTCGGCTGATCCGACGATGGCGTGCCACTCCTGCGCGTTGGCTGCCCAGAGCTCGGCTTCGTCACCGTCGCCGGCAAGCCGCGCGAGCCGCAGGGTGGCGGCGATCGACAGCGGTGCTGCTCGGCAGATCGCGGCGGCCACAGCGAACGCCGCTGGCAAGAGCTCATCGGGCTCGACCACCTCGTTGACCAACCCGAGGTCGAGAGCTCGCATCGCGCTGATGATCTCGCCCGTCAGCAACAGACGCATCGCGTGCACCCTCGGGATCCTGCGAGGAAGTCGGATCGCAGCTCCGGCTCCGGCGAAGATGCCGCGCAACACCTCTGGCACACCGAACGTTGCAGCTGTCGAGGCGATCACCATGTCGCAGGCCAGCACCAGCTCGAGACCACCGGCGAGCGCAGGTCCGTTCACGGCAGCGATCACCGGCTTCGTGCGCTGGCGTGCCACGAACCCTCCGAAATGACCGGGGCCTTCGAGCACGGCCGGCCCTTCACCAGCGGCGAACGCCTTGAGGTCCATGCCGGCGCAAAAGGCACGGCCCGTGCCGGTGAGGATGGCGACCCGCGCTGCCGGGTCGCCCTCGAAGCGATCGACCGCTGCCCGGAGTTGCGCAGTCATCTCACCGTCGATCGCGTTCATCGCCGTCGGCCGATCCAACGTGATCTGCGCCACTTCGCCAGTGATCGCGTACTCGACACCCATCTGACGCACCTCCGAGCCTCGCCCTTCCATTGACGACGCTATATCAGCGTTATAGCATCGTCAACACATCGATCGGGACAGAGGGAGACGCAATGCCGACGACCAGGAACATCTACTTCGACGGGAACTTCGCGCCGGTGCACGAGGAGATCACCTCCTTCGATCTCCCGGTCCACGGTGTCATCCCGA
>DAINND010000431.1:0-2289 GCA_036736065.1 Ilumatobacteraceae bacterium | reverse complement strand
GCCACGACGTGGCCGTGGTGCAGCAGCGTGAGCCGATCGGCGTAGAGCCCGGCCAGCGTGAGGTCGTGCATCGCGCTGAGCACCGTGAGGCCGTGCTCGCGTCGGAGCCGGTCGACCAGTTCGAGCGCTTGCTGCTGATGGCCGATGTCGAGTGCGCTCGTCGGCTCGTCGAGCAGCAGGATCCGGGCCTCTTGCGCGAGGGCTCGGGCGATCACCAGGCGCTGTCGCTCGCCGCCGCTCATGGTGCCGATGAGGCGCGGGGCGAGGTCGTCGAGGTCGAGCCGCGCGAGCAGATCGGCCACCAGGGTGCGGTCGTGGGCCGACTCGCTGCCGAAGTACGAGATGTAGGGGTTGCGCCCGAGCAGCACGTACTCGGAGCCCGTCATGTCGTCGGGCATCACCGGCACCTGGGGCACGTAGGCGACGAGCTCGGCGCGCCGGCGCGAGGTGCGCAGGTCGAGCCTGGTCCCGTCGACCTCGATCCGCCCGTCGTGGGGCACGAGACCTGCCACGGCACGGAGGATCGAGGATTTCCCGGCCCCGTTGGGCCCGATCAGGCACAGCCACTCACCGGGGCGCACCGTGTCGGTGAACGAGCTGATCGCCGTGCGCCGGCCGTAGCGCACCGACATCTCGTGGAACGCGAGCGAGCTCATGCCGCCACCTTTCGGGTTCGGAGCAGGGCGATGAAGAACGGGGCGCCGAGGAACGCCGTCACGACACCAATGGGCGTCTCGGCGGGGTCCTGCAGCACGCGGCCGGGGATGTCGGCCAGGATCAGGAAGGCCGCGCCGACCACGAGCGACAGTGGCAGCAGCCGTCGGTACGACGCCCCGGTGAGCAGGCGCACCGCGTGGGGGACGACGATGCCGACGAAGCCGATGAGCCCGCTCACGCTCACCACCGCAGCCGTGCCGAGCGTGGCCGCGACCACGACGGCGAGGCGGACGCGCTGCACCTCCGTGCCGAGCGCAGCAGCTTCGTCGTCACCGACGCGCAGCACGTCGAGATGGCGGCGGTGCAGCACCAGCACAGCGCTCGATGCGATCACGTAGGGCAGCACCAGGGTGACGTCGCGCCATGTGGCGCTGCTCAGCCGACCGAGGATCCAGCTGTAGACCTCGCGGATCACGTCGCTGTTGCGCTGCAACACGAAGGCCTGGACGGCGGTGGCGAGCGAGGTGACCGCGACACCGGCCAGCACCAGCGTCACGCCACTGCGGCTGCCGCCGAAGGAGGCCCCGACGAGGTAGGTGAGCAGCACGGCGAGCAGCCCGCCGACGAACGCCGCGAGCGGCAACGGATCGATCGGCCAACCGGCCGTGGTCGACCGCTCGATCGCGAAGACGACCGTGGCGCCGAGGCCCGCCCCAGCGGCGACACCGAGCAGGTAGGGGTCGACGAGCGGGTTGCGGAAGACCCCCTGGTAGCTCGCGCCGGCGAGCGACAGCATCGCCCCCACGATGCCGGCGAGCGCGACCCGGGGCATGCGCACGTTCCAGATGATGTTCCAGTCGGCCGCGCCCCACGAGCCGGCAGGGCCGATCAGCACACCGAGGACGAGGGAGCCCGCGAGGACGACGAGCGACGCCGGCAGCCACCAGCGCCCGCGGCTGCGGGCACGGGCGCTGTCGGTCGGCGCGGCAACCGTCGCATCGACGGCCTCGATCGTCCTCACGGGCTCGATAGTCACCGAATCAGCCCGCCGGGACCTTTGCCGCGTCGGCCACTGCGGTCGCGATGATGTCGATCAGCTCGACGACCCGTGGGCCCCAGCGCGAGGCGATGTCGTCGTCGATCGCAACGATCTGCCCGGTGGCGACAGCGGAGATCGCGTCCCAGCCGGGACGGGCCGCCACGGTCTCCGGGCTCTCACCGCAGCACTTGGTGTCGGCGAGGAAGATCAGGTCCGGGCTCTCGTTGATCACGTACTCGGCGCCGAGCTGGGGGTAGTCGGTGCTGGCCTCGACCCCGTCGGCGATGTTGCGCAGCCCGAGCAGGGAGTAGACCTGCCCGACGAAGGTGTTCGACGTGACGCTGTAGAGCGTCGGGTCGAGCTCGTGGAAGGAGGTCAACGGCTAGTAGAGCAAGGGCGGCGAGGCGCTAGCCGTAAAGATGTCGGCCTGCATAACGGGCCGCACGATCGCGTCGGGGGCGAGCGCCCGGAAGATCATCACCCGCGCCCGCGACAGCAGCGCCGCATTGAGTTCTAAGGAGTGGTTTTCGGTCGTGGCGCCGATCAGCGTGATCGTGCCGTCCTCCATTACCGGCAGGAAGGAGTCCTGCTGG
>DAINND010000430.1:0-2301 GCA_036736065.1 Ilumatobacteraceae bacterium | reverse complement strand
CGTCGTGAGCGGGCGCCAGCGCCGCCGGTCGGGCGATCTCGACGACTGGAACGAGGACCCCTGGGACGACGTCGGGGCCGTCGAGGCGCCCGTCGTCGAACGGACGCGTCGTCCGCTGCGGCCGGTCAAGTGGTTGGTGTGGCTGACGCTGGCCGCGCTGATCGGTGGCGTGCTCACTGCGGGCGGGGTGGGTTGGTGGTACCTCCAGCAGATCAACCCGCCGGGTGAGCCGCTCGAGCCCGTCGGCTTCACCATCTCCGACGACGACACCTTCGACACGGTGACGACCCGGCTGCACGACGAGGGCTTCATCGTCAACCCCGGGGTCTTCCGGTGGTACGTCGAGCGTCAGGGCGGCCTCGACATCGTGCCGGGCTTCTACGTGCTCCGACCGCTCGATCACATGGGCTCCCTGCTCGAGACGCTGTCCACCCCGCCGGAGGAGACGTTCACCTCGGTCACGTTCCCCGAGGGCTTCACGGTGGCGAGGATGGCGGAGCGGCTCGCGGCGACGGTGCCCACCATCACCGCCGAGGAGTTCCTGGCGGCCACCTCCTCCGGCCAGGTCCGCTCGGAGTTCCAACCCGAGGGCGTCACCAGCCTCGAGGGCCTGCTGTTCCCCGACACCTACCAGGTCTCCAACGGCGAGTCGGCCGAGCGGGTGGCGGCGCGCATGGTGTCGCTCATGGAGCGGGTCGGACGCCAGGAGGACATCGTCGTCCGCGGGTACGTCTTGGGCCTCACCGCCTACCAGGTGCTCACGATCGCGTCGATGGTGGAGCGCGAGGCGAAAGTGGACGAGGACCGGGCGCTGATCGCGAGAGTGATCATCAACCGCCTCAAGCGCGGCATGCCGCTGCAGATCGACGCGACGCTCTACTACGGCCAGGACCCCGCCACGCCGTTCGCCCAGCTGAAGGAGATCGACAGCCCGTACAACACCTACCTCTACACGGGCCTGCCGCCGACGCCGATCGCCAACCCGGGACGAGCCTCGATCGAGGCAGTGGTCAATCCCGCCCCGAACCCGCCGGCGGGTGGTGCACTGTGCGTGGGCGTGCCGAGGCAGGACTGCGAGTACCTGTACTACGTCCTCGCCGACGAGGACGGCCGCCATGCGTTCGCGGTCACCTACGAGCAGCACCTCGTCAACGTCGAGCAAGCACTGCAGGCGGGGCTGCTGTGAGCATCACCGCGACCACGCGGGTGGCCGGCGTGATCGGGTCGCCGGTACGCCACAGCCTGTCGCCGGCACTGCACAACGCAGCGTTCACTGCGTCTGGTGCGCCGTGGATCTACGTGGCGTTCGAGGTGGCGCCGGGTGAGGCGCACCGGGCCCGCGACGCGATGCGCGTGCTCGGCATCGGTGGCCTCTCGGTCACGATGCCTCACAAGGAGCAGGTGGCAGGCTGCGTCGACGAGCTCGCACCGGCTGCGGCTGCCCTGCGCAGCGTGAACACGGTGGTGCGCAGGGCCGACGGCAGCCTCGAGGGCCACAGCACCGACGGTGCCGGGTTCGTCGCCTCGCTGCGCGACGCGGGCGTCGAGCCGGCAGGTCGGCGGGTCGTCGTGATCGGCGCCGGCGCTGCGGGACGGGCGGTGGTCGATGCGCTCGCGCGCGCCGGGGCAGGGGCGATCGATGTCGTCAACCGCGACCCGGCCCGGGCGGCGCTGGCGGCGCAGCTCGCCGGCCCGGTCGGGCATGTGGCCACCGAGGCAGCGATCGGGCACGCCGACATCGTCGTCAACGCCACCTCGGTGGGCATGGGGACCGAGGATCTGCCGTTCGACGCGACGTTGCTGGGCGCAGGGCAGGTGGTCGCCGATCTCGTCTACCACCCACTCGAGACGGCCTTGTTGCGCGCCGCCCGACAGGTCGGTGCCACCACGGTCGACGGGCTGGGCATGCTCGTCCACCAGGCGGCGCTGCAGCAGGGCCTCTGGCTCGGGGCTGCGCCCGACACGGTGGTGATGCGCGACGCAGCTCTCCGTGAGCTCGAGGCCCGCGCCCGGATAGCCTGACGGGCGTGTTGCGCTTCCTCACCGCCGGCGAGTCGCACGGCCAAGCCCTCGTCGTGATCGTCGAAGGGCTGCCGGCAGGGCTCGAGATCACCGTCGAGGAGATCCAGGCCGAGATGGCTCGCAGGCGCCTCGGCTACGGCCGTGGGCCACGGCAGCGCTTCGAACAGGACGAGCTCACCCTGCTGGGCGGCGTGCGCCACGGACGCACCCTCGGCTCGCCGGTGGCGATCGAGATCAAGAACAGCGAGTGGTTCCGCAGCGACAAGTGGCACGAGGAGA
>DAINND010000429.1:0-2320 GCA_036736065.1 Ilumatobacteraceae bacterium | reverse complement strand
ACCAGGTGATCGACGACCTGAAGCGCCTCGAGCACGAGGGCTACCACTTCGAGGCCGCCGATGCGTCCCTCGAGCTGCTGATGCGTCGTGCATCGGGCTGGCAGCACGAGTTCTTCCTGGTCGAGAGCATGCGCGTGATCACCGACGAGTCGGCGGTCGGCACGTTCAGCACCGAGGCCACGGTGAAGGTGTGGGTGGGCGAGCAGCGCCACGTCCACACCGCCGAGGGCAACGGCCCGGTGAACGCGATCGACAAGGCGCTGCGCGTCGCGCTGTCGGCGGCCTACCCCGACCTGGCCCGCATCCACCTCACCGACTACAAGGTGCGCATCCTCGACGGTGCCACGGCCACGGGGGCGGTCACCCGGGTGCTCATCGACTTCTCGAACGGCGAGCGCACGTGGACCACCATCGGTGTGAGCACCAACATCATCGAGGCCTCGTGGCGGGCCCTCGAGGAGGGCCTGGTCTACGGCCTGCTCCACGCTCCGACCGCTGTCTGAGCGGCGCACCGTGTGGGCCGACGCTCGGCCGATGCGGTAGAACTAGGGCGTATGGCTGCTCCCAGGTTCGCCCCCGTGCCCCCCGTCGACGAGACCCGCGGCTACGAGGCCCCCGACCACGTGCCGGGGGCATGGATGCCGGATCGTCCAGCCGAGATCACCGGGTTCCAACCGGCGGGTGAGCGCCTGGGCTACCAGGGCCCCGACCAGGGCTTCGCCATCAAGATCGCCAACACCTTCCGCCCCAAGCTGCGCCTGCAGCCCGGTGAGTCGGCCGACGACGCCGTGGCCGGCTGCCTCGGCGTGGGCCTGCGCCGGGCGTCGATGTTCAGCCGGGCCCCGGTGGTGCACGACCTCACCATCGCGTTCACGGTGTGGGGCTTCCTCGACGACGCCCCGCCGGCCGAGCTGGTGGCCCTGCGCAGTGAGCTGTTCGAGGGCGTGTCGCACACAGCCGTGCACTACGCCGAGGCCCGCCGCATCGTCGACATGGTGCCCGCGAGCACGCTGCGGATGAGCCCGCAGCAGGTGGCCGCGGCGTATCCCGCCCGCTGGCGCGAGCTGGTCGGCGCCTGAGCCGACCGGTCGTGGCACGATAGGTGCGATGACCGATCAGCCGATCACCCTGACCGACACCCAGCGCGAGTTCCGCGCCGTCGTGCGGCGCTTCGCCGAGGACAAGATCGCCCCGCTCGCCGCCGAGACGGACCGCACCGGCGAGTACTCGTGGGAGGCGTTCGAGGCGCTGAAGGCGATGGAGCTCACCTCGCTCAGCTACCCCGTCGAGTACGGCGGCGCCGGCGCCTCGCTCGTCGACCAGGCCATCGCTGCCGAGGAGCTGGCCCGGGTGTGCACGAGCACCAGCCTGATGATCCTCATCTCCAAGCTGGGCATGCTGCCGGTCATCAACTTCGGCTCGGAGGAGCTGAAGCGCACCTACCTGCCGCGCATCTGCAGCGGCGAGAGCCAGGCGAGCTACGGCCTGAGCGAGCCCGACGCGGGCAGTGACGTCGCCTCGATGACCACCCGCGCCGAACGCGACGGCGACCACTGGGTGATCAGTGGCACCAAGTGCTGGATCACCAACGCCGGCATCAGCGACCTCTACACGGTGTTCGCGCGCACCTCGCCGGACCGTCACACCGGCATCACCTGCTTCCTGGTCGAGGCCGGGTGGGGTGTGCAGGTGGACAAGCTCGAGCACAAGCTCGGCATCAAGGGATCCCCGACCGCGGTCATCCGCCTCGACGGCGTGAAGGTGCCCGATTCGCACCGCATCGGCGAGGTCGGTCAGGGCTTCGCGATCGCGATGCACACGCTCGACCGCAGCCGTCCGACGATCGGCGCGCAGGCGGTGGGCATCGCCCAGGGCGCGCTCGACGTGTCGCTCGCGTACATGAAGGAGCGCACCACGTTCGGTCGTCCGATCGGGTCGAACCAGGGTCTGCAGTGGATGGCCGCCGACTGCGCGATGCGCATCGAGGCGGCCCGCGCGCTGGTGTACCGGGCGTGCGCCATCGCCGATGCCGGCGACCCGTACGGCGAACTGTCGATGGCGGGTGCGATGGCGAAGTGCTTCGCGAGCGACGTGGCGATGCAGGTGACCACCGACTGCGTGCAGTTCCTCGGCGGCTACGGCTACACGACCGACTTCCCCGTCGAGCGCATGATGCGCGACGCGAAGATCACCCAGATCTACGAAGGCACCAACCAGATCCAGCGCATGGTGATCAGCAAGCAGCTCGGGCTCTAGGCCACACCTGCAGGTGGCGTGAGCGACCAGCGGATGAGCCGGGTGACGGCATCGCCGGCGGGGC
>DAINND010000428.1:0-2325 GCA_036736065.1 Ilumatobacteraceae bacterium | reverse complement strand
ACGAGTGGATCGACCTGGTCCTGTCGGCCACGCCCGGCTCGGGCGTGCCCGTGGTCATCGCCGACGAACGGGCCGCTGTGCTCTCGGTCATCGCAGCCCCGACCACGATCGTCTCGCGGACGTTCACCGAGGTCGAGGGCGCCACCGCAACGCTCACCCTCTGGGACTCGGCGATGCTGTTGAACCGGTTGCTGGTCGCCGAATCCCTGACCGAGATCCGAGTCGACGGCCGCACGGGATGGCGGGTCGACGACGTCTCGCTCGGCTGGGTGACGGTCTACTGGGACGCCGGCGACGGGTGGTTCGCGGAGCTCAGGTTCGATCAGGGCCTCGCCGGCCTCGCCGACGAACTGATCGCCGCCAACCTCGTGCGCCTCGACAGCTGACGCCGTCGCAGGCGAACGTCAGCGCCGGAACAGGTGGAGCTTCGGCTCCACTCAGCGCCGGAACAGGTGGAGCTTCGGCTCCACTCAGCGCCGGAACAGGTGGAGCTTCGGCTCCACCTTGGCGCGCAGCTCGTGGTCGGTCACGCCGAGGCCCTCCTCGGGGGCCAGGCACAGCACGCCGATCTTGCCCTCGTGCATGTTGTGGTGCACCTGGTAGGCCGCCTCACCGGTGTGCTCGAGGTCGAACACCTGGCTCATCACCGGGTGGATCATCCCCTTGGCGACGAGCCGGTTGGCCTCGTGGGCTTCTTTGTAGTTCGCGAAGTGGCTGCCGACGAGGTGCTTGAGCCGGTTCCAGAAGAAGCGGTTGTCGAACTCCATCATGAACCCGCTCGTGGCCGCGCAGGTGACGACGGTGCCGCCCTTCTTGGTGACGTAGATGGACGCGCCGAAGGTGCTGCGGCCGGGATGCTCGAACACGATGTCCGGATCCTCGCCACACAGGTCGCGGATGTCCTTGCCCAAGCGGCGCCACTCGCTCTCGTCGTGGGTGTGCTCGTCCTTCCAGAAGCGATAGCCCGCAGCAGCGCGGTCGATGATGTGCTCGACGCCCATGTTGCGCAGGATCTGGGCCTTGTCGGCGTTGCTCACCACGCACACCGGGATGCCGCCACCGTTGAGCACGTACTGCGTGGCGTAGGCGCCGATGCCACCCGTGGCGCCCCAGATGAGCACCACGTCGCCCTGCTTCATCCGCGCCCCGTTGCTCGACACGAGCATGCGGTAGCTCGTCGAGTTGCACAGCGCGTTGACCGCCGCCTCCTCCCACGTGAGGTGGGCGGGCTTGGGCATCAACTGGTTGGCCTTCACCACGCTCAACTCGGCGAGTCCGCCGAAGTTGGTCTCGTAGCTCCAGATGCGCTGGTTGCTGCCCATCATCGAGTCGTCGTGCGACGACGGGTCCTGGTCGTCGACGTAGTTGCAGTGCACCGTCACCCGGTCGCCCGGCTTCCAGTTGCGCACCGCCGAACCGACGCGCAGCACGACACCCGACGCGTCGCTGCCGATCACCTGGTAGGGCTGGTCGTGCCGCCGGGCCCATTCGCTCTCGCGGGCCAGCCGCGAGAGCAGCCCGAAGGTGCTCACCGGCTCGAACAGGCTGCTCCACACGGTGTTGAAGTTCATGCTGCTGGCCATCACGGCCAGGTAGACCTCGTCGGGCGCCAACTCGGGCGTGGGCACCTCACCGATGTGCACGCTGCGGCGCGGGTCCTTGTCCTTGCTCGCCACACCTGCCCACATCTCCTGCTCGGACTTCAGGATGTGCGCCGCCCGGTAGTGATCGGGGAGCGGGATCGCGGCGAGCTCGGCACCGCTGGCACCCTGCTGGATGGCCTCGAGGATCTGCTGCATCCGACGATGTTACTGATCGGTAGGAAGGGCGGCCAGATGGCACACGTCGCTCCAGCTGGCGACGACGCTGGGTGCGCCCGCCGCCACTCCAAGAGGTGACGCCCCTAGGCTGGTCAGATGCGAGCTGTGCGCCGAGCTGCTCTGTGTGTGGCCCTGGCCGCTGCCGTCGGCATGCCCTGGGGCACCGAGGCCGGCGCCGCCCCCCCGGCGCGGTTCGTCACCGGCTGGATCCCGGTCTGGTCGTCGGTCGCGGCTGCCGAGGGCCAGCGCGGCCTGACCAACGGCACCGAGGGCGTGTTCGCCGAGGTGTCGCCGTTCGCGTTCGAGGCCAAGGGCACGACCTCACTCGTCCTCAGCGGCTCCGAAGCCACCATGACCGCCACGGTGCACGCGCTGCGCGCCCGCCAGCTCCCCGTCGTGCCGGCGAAAACCGACGGCCAGGCCCCCATGGGGAAGGCCGGACTACACCCCACCCCCGTACCGCGACCCCCGCAGGCCGTAGCAGCTGGCCGACCGAATGTCGCGC
>DAINND010000427.1:0-2356 GCA_036736065.1 Ilumatobacteraceae bacterium | reverse complement strand
CGCGCTTCGCGATGGTCTCGAAGTTGGTGAGCATGCCGCCGAGCCAGCGCTCGTTCACGTACGGCATGCCCGACATCGTGGCGAACTCGCGAACGGGGTCCTGCGCCTGCTTCTTGGTGCCGATGAACATGACGGTGCCACCCTTCGCCGCCAGGTCGCGGGTGAAGCGGTAGGCGGCCTCGATGCGCGTCAGCGTCTGCTCGAGGTCGATGATGTAGATGCCGTTGCGCTCACCGAAGATGAAGCGACGCATCTTCGGGTTCCAGCGACGGGTCTGGTGCCCGAAGTGGACACCTGCCTCCAGCATCTGGCGCATGGTGACGACAGCCATGGTGTGCTCCTTCACTGCGGTTGGCTGCGCCCGGGCCCACGCGCCCCTGCGAGCAGGAGCGACCGCAGTCGGGGCCGGGCGATTCGGATGTCGGCCCGCCCTGAGCGGACCGCCGGGAGATGCTAGCGGCATCACTGCCCCAGCGGACAGACGAGTTGGCCGTTGCCGGCCGCAGCACGGCGTGTCGAGCGCTCGGTCGGCACGAGTCGGACGGGGAACCGGCGGATGCCGAGGAGTGGCTCCGGGTCGATGTACCGACCCGCCTGGCGCAGCCCGAAGTGCAGGGGGGACGAACCGGCGGTCGCGATCGCCTGCTGGAGGCGGATCCGCTGGCCGGTGGTCACCCACGTCCTGGCGAACCGGCCGTAGGTGGCCAGCACCCCGTCGTCGTGGGCGACGACGACGTAGGCGGTGCCGGCGACCCGCCCGCTGAAGGTGACGACGCCCGGCGCGACCGCACGGACCGTGTCGCCCGGGCGGGTGGCGAACGTGATCCCCCGGCGGCCTGCGCAGTAGGGACAGGCGGGCTCACGGAACCGCTCCGCGATCGGCGCGGCGACCGGAGGGTCGTAGCAGCGCGGATCGGCTCCGGCGGCGGTGACGGCGAGGAGCGCGGTGACAGCGGCACGCGTGGCAGCGCGTGCGATCGAAGAGCCATGGCGGCGCACGAGGAACCTCCCACTGGTGGGGTCGACGGGCGCGGGCGCCGATGGGAGCGCCAGTGGCGCGTGGGCTCAGCCGAGGCCGGCGGCGCCCAGGCGAGCACGAAGGTGCAGGACCGCCTTGGTGGGGAGCTGCGAGACCCGGCTCTCGGTGACGCCGAGGATCGAGCCGATCTCGGCCAGGGTGAGGCCTTCGTCGTAGTAGAAGGACATCACCAGCTTCTCGCGCTCGGGCAGGCGCATCACCTCGTGACGGACCTGCTGGCGCAGGTCGCTCTCCTCGACGAGCGCGCCGGGCGAGTCGGGGGTCTCGCCGGCGAGTGAGCGCGGCTCGGCACCGGCGGCGAGGGCCCGGTCGAGGGGGCCGACCGTGGTCGAGGCGATCGATGACAGCCACCGCTGGAACTCCGCACTCGAGATCCGCAGATGGGACGCCAGCTCCTCGTCGGGGGGCGCCCGGCCGAGCGTGCCCTCGAGCTCGGAGTAAGCGCCCTCGACCTCGCGGGCCCGCGAGCGGACCGATCGAGGCACCCAATCGAGTGAGCGCAGGCCGTCGAACACTGCGCCGCGGATGCGCGGCACGGCGAACGTCTCGAACTTGACCCCGCGATCAGGGTCGAAGCGCTCGACCGCGTCGATGAGGCCGAACACCCCTGCGCTCACGAGATCGCCGGGATCGACGCTGCTCGGCAGGCCGGCGCCGATGCGACCGGCGACGAACTTGACGAGGGGCGAGTAGTGCTCGATGAGCCGGTCCCGCGCCGCCATGTCGCGAGCGTCGAACCACCGCTGCCACCAGTTCGCGACTTCCGGAGCCATCGTCATGCCCGCGGATGCGCTTCTGCGTAGACCGACCGGACCCGCTCGGTGCTGACATGGGTGTAGCGCTGCGTGGTGGCCACGTCGGCATGGCCGAGCAGCTCTTGGACCACGCGCAGGTCGGCGCCCCCGTCGAGCAGGTGGGTGGCGAAGCTGTGCCGCAACGCGTGCGGATGCGTGGGGGATGCAGCCCGGCGGTCGACGATCCGGCGGACGTCGCGAGGCGACAGTCGTCGACCGCGCTCGTTGCCGAACAGCGCCGCTCCCGCTGTTGCGTCGAGCACGTCCCTGCGCAGTGGCAGCCAGGCGGTGAGGGCCTCGATCGACCGGTAGCCGAGCCCGCCGCCGCCCACCATGCCGGCGATGATCGCCATCGCCAGCACCATCATCACCATCTGGTTCACCGCGAGGACGATGGACGGCATCGCGAGCGGGATGCGCACCCCCCACAGCAGCTGGCGCTGCGACGCGCCGAACGTCGTCGCCGCCTCGAGCGTCTCGGTGATCACCTGCCGGATGCCGCGCGACGTGAGCCGGATGCCGG
>DAINND010000426.1:0-2363 GCA_036736065.1 Ilumatobacteraceae bacterium | reverse complement strand
CTCGGCGCCCTCGGGGTGGTCTACGGCGACATCGGCACCAGCCCGCTCTACGCCCTTCGCGAGGCGTTCACCGAGGAGCACCACCAGATGGTGGTCGACCGGGCCAACGTCTACGGCGTGGCATCGCTCGCCTTCTGGTCGCTCATCATCATCATCTCGATCAAGTACATCGCTTTCGTGATGCGCGCCGACAACAAGGGTGAGGGCGGCATCCTGTCGCTCACCTCGCTCGTGATGCGCCGTCGCCAGCAGCAGGTCGCCAAGGCAGGTCTGCTGGTGGCGCTCGGCATCTTCGGCACGGCACTGCTCTACGGCGACGGCGCCATCACCCCGGCCATCTCCGTGCTGTCCGCGGTCGAGGGGTTGGAGCTCGTGTCCTCGTCGTTCGCCGGCGCCGTGATCCCCATCGCCATCGGCATCCTCGTGCTGCTGTTCCTCGTGCAGAGCAAGGGGACCGGCGCCGTGGGCAAGGTGTTCGGCCCGGTGATGATGGTGTGGTTCGCCACGCTGGCCGTGCTCGGCCTGCGCTACATCGTCGAGTACCCCGAGATCATCAGCTCGGTCAACCCGGTCAATGCGGTCCGCTACTTCACGCACGAGCCGCTCAAGGCCTTCCTGTCGCTCGGCTCGATCTTCCTCGTCGTCACCGGCGGGGAAGCGCTCTACGCCGACATGGGCCACTTCGGCCGCAGGCCGATCATGTGGGGCTGGTACGGCATGGTGCTGCCGTCGCTGGTGCTCAACTACTGGGGCCAGAGCGCCTTCCTGCTCGCCAACCCCGAGTCCGTCGGGGAGAAGTTCTTCTTCCTCATGGCTCCCGAGGCGCTGCGGCTGCCGTTGGTGCTGCTCGCCACCGCCGCGACGGTCATCGCCTCACAAGCGCTCATCTCCGGGGTCTTCTCGCTCACTGCGCAGGCGGTGCAGCTCGACTACCTCCCGCGCATCGAGATCCGGCACACGAGCCAGAAGCACATCGGGCAGATCTACGTGCCGCTGGTCAACTGGGTGCTGATGGTGGTGTGCATCGGGCTCGTGCTCGGCTTCCGATCGTCCTCCAACCTCGCTGCGGCCTACGGCATCGCGGTCACCATGACCATGGTGATCACCACGCTGATCTTCTTCAAGGTGCTCGTCGACCGCTGGGGATGGTCGCGGTGGCTGGCCTATCTCGTGTGCGTGCCGTTGCTCGTCATCGAGTTCGGCTTCGTCTCGGCCAACCTGGTCAAGATCCCGAACGGCGGCTGGTTCGCACTGGCCATCGCGATCATCCTGATGGTGCAGATGCAGACCTGGCGCCGTGGCCGTCAGCTCGTGGCCGAGCGCATCCACCGCGGCGAGCGCCCGATCGCCGACGTGCTCGACGAGGCGATGGACGTCAAGCGGGTGCCGGGAACCGCCGTGTTCATGTTCAAGGACCTCGGCAAGGCGCCGCCGGCGCTCGTCAACAACCTGGTCCACAACAAGGTGCTGCACCGGACCACCCTGATCGTGTCGGTCGAGACCGACGACGCGCCGCGCGTCGAGCCCGAGGAGCGGGTCGAGATCACCAAGGTCGAGCCGGGTGTGTTCCAGGTGTTGCTCACCTTCGGGTTCATGGAGGACCCCGACGTGCCGGCCGCGCTGGCCTCGATCGATCACCGTGGCCTCGAGTTCGACCCCGACGACGTCACCTACTTCATCGGTCGCGAGTCGATCGTCGCCGGCAAGGCGCCTGGCATGCACCCGCTGCGCGAGCAGTTGTTCGTCCTGCTCAACCGTGGCGCCGACAGCGCCAGCCGCTTCTTCAACCTGCCGCCGGACCGAGTGTTCGAGGTCGGGTCGCGCGTCGAGATCTGAGCGCTGCCCCGACGGCTCGGGGCCGTGGCTTTGCTACCTTCGCAGCGAGCAGCGAGTGAAGGGGATCACGAGATGAGCGAGGCCAACGCCGACGCGATCGAGGCACTGGGTTGGGAGAACCGCAGGTTCCCGCCGTCGGAGGACTTCAAGCGCCAGGCCCTGGTGACCGGCACCTTCCTCTACGACGACGCCGACGCCGACTACCAGGGGTTCTGGGCGCGTCAATCCGCCGAACTGCTCGACTGGAGCAGCGACTGGCACACGATCTGCGAATGGGAGCTGCCCTTCGCGAAGTGGTTCCTCGGCGGTCAGCTGAACGTCAGCCACAACTGCCTCGACCGCCACGTGCTCGCCGGTCGCGGCGACCGCGTCGCCTTCCACTGGGAAGGCGAGCCCGGCGACACCCGCACCGTCACCTATGCCGAGCTGCTCGCCGAGACGATGCGCTTCGCCAACGTGCTGAAGGGCCTCGGTGTGCAGCGCGGCGACCGGGTGAACATCTACCTGCCGATGATCCCCGAGGCGGC
>DAINND010000425.1:2015-2368 GCA_036736065.1 Ilumatobacteraceae bacterium | reverse complement strand
CGTGGCCCACACCTCGTGCAGGTCGCCTACCACGAGGACGAAGCCCCAGACCGAGGCGGGCGGGGCCGTCACCCGGGCGGACGCGACCACCTCGATGATCAGCCCACCGAGACGATGGAAGCCCTGGCGCACCGGGCCCGCCTCGCGGACGCGCTTCAGCGGCTCACCCGTCGCGGCCTCGATCGCTCCGCAGGTGCGTTCGAGCGACGACGTCATCACCACGAGGTGGTCGAAGCGGCTGCCGGCGAGCAGCCCCTCGCCCCGCGAGCGCGGGGGCGGGAGCGGCCCGGGGACCGGCGCGCGGCCGGGGGGGGGGGGGGGGGGGGGCGCGGGGGGCGCCGGCGCGGGGGGGG
>DAINND010000425.1:0-2005 GCA_036736065.1 Ilumatobacteraceae bacterium | reverse complement strand
GCAGCAGCCCGTGCACCGTCGCGAGCCCGTCGATGGATGCGGGGGGGGCACCGTCGGCACCGGCCGGGCAGTCGGCGAGGACCCAGTCGGCGATGTGCGCGCGCTCACCGGCAGCAGGGTCGCGCAACCGCACGGCGATGCCACCGAGCACCGCAGTGCCGTCGACGAGGGGCAGCCCGACCGCTCGCCATGCGGCACCAGGCGCGACCACGTCGAGGGCGCCGACCGCGGTCATCGGCCGGCCTCGAGGCCGAGCTGCCACGCGAGGAACGACAGCACGTCGACGCCTTCGGCAACCCGCATCGTGGCCGGCTTGCCCACCCCGTGGCCGGCGCGCCCGGCCTGGAGCAGCAGCACCGGTCGCTCGTGGGGCGGCGCCGCCGTGGCGGCCTGCACCAGCGCCGCCATCTTGCGGGCGTGCAGCGGGTCGACGCGTGTGTCGCCCTCGGCGGTGGTGAACAGCACGGCCGGGTAGTGCACCCCGTGCTCGACGCGGTGGTAGGGCGAGTAGGCGTGCAGCCAGGCGAACTCCTCGGCGACCTCCGGGTCGCCGTACTCGTCGGTCCACAGCTTGGCGATGAGGAACTGCGGGAAGCGGACCATGTCGAGCAGCGGCACGGCGCACCACACCGCCCGCGCCAGGTCGGGGCGCTGCGTGAGCGCCGCGCCCACCAGCAGCCCGCCGTTCGAGCCACCGACGAGGCCCAGCCGCGCGTGCGAGGCGAGACCCTCGGCCACCAGCCAGTCGCCCGCGGCGTGGAAGTCGTCGAACACCCGCTGCTTGTTGGCCCGGCGACCAGCATGGTGCCAGGCCTCGCCGTGCTCGTAGCCGCCGCGCAGGCCGGCGATCGCCCAGGTGCCGCCCTCGGCGCACCAGGCAGCGAGGTTGGGCACCCAGGCCGGCGACTCGCTGATCGCGAAGCCGCCGTAGCCATTGAGGATCGCCGGCACCTCGGCCGACGGCGCCACGTCGTCGCGGTGGAGCACGAACAGCCCCACCTCGGTGCCGTCGAGCGACGGGTACGAGGTGTGCGTCACGCGCAGGCGAGGCAGCTCGTCGGCGACGGGGAGCTCCGGGCACCAGCGGCGAGCGCCGGCGGGATCGATCCGCCACACCGCAGTGGGCTCGGTGAACGAGCTCACCACGGCGAACGCAGGCGCCTCCGGCTCGGTCGGGTCGGCGTCGAGCTGGGCGACGGCGACCACACCGAGCCCGGCGACCTCGTCGACCAGACGGCCGTCGAGCGTCCACCGCTCGACCCGGTCGACCGCAGCCCGGCTGGCCACCACGAGCACCGCGTCGCCGAGCGGCGTGCACGGACCGAGCACCAGGTCGGCCCGCTCGGGCACGACGGTCCGCCAGGCGTCGACACCGGGGTCGGCCAGGGGAGCCGCCACCACTCGCCCGTTGGGCGCGTCGAGCGTGGTGACCCCGATGAGCGCGCCGGGCGCGAACCGCAACGACGTCTGCGCCTCGACCCCTTCGACGACGACGCGCCACTCCCCCGTCACCAGGTCGAGCAGATGGGCATCGATCCGCCCCCAGCCCACCATCAGCTGCACCAGCAGATGGCGTCCATCCGGCGACGCCGCGACCTCCGGCCACGACTCGGCGGTCGGCAGGCGGTCGAACACGACCGGATCGAGCGCAGGATCGGTGCCGAGGGTGTGGTGGCGGACGTGGCGGTGGTACTCGTCACCAGCCGGGTAGCGGGTGTACCAGAAGCCTCGTCCGTCTGCCTGCCAGGCGAGGGAGGCGGCGCGGGTGTCGTCGATGCGCAGGTCGGTGAACGTGCCCGAGTCGACCTCGAGCAGGTGCAGCACACTGCGCTCGGTGCCGCCCTCGCTCAGGCCGAGCGCGACCAGCGACCCGTCGGGCGACGGGTGGAACCAGTCGATGGCCATGGCGCCGTCACCGGCCATGCCGGCCGGGTCGAGCAGCCCACGCGCCGGAGCCGACGGGTCGCTCGCCGAGCGCGCGACGAGCGCGGACTGGTCGGCGCCC
>DAINND010000424.1:0-2406 GCA_036736065.1 Ilumatobacteraceae bacterium | reverse complement strand
CAGCCTCTTCGACAGCGGCGGACGGTCGTAGGGCACCTCGGCCTCGGCGCCGACCAGCGTCACCGTGCCGGTGAACCCTTCGGCGCGCAGGGTCTCGCAGGCCCGCAGCCCCGCCAGCGACGCTCCCACCACGACCACGTGCTCCATGGCCCGCCACGCTACCCACCCCCGCCCTGCTGTGAGCGGTGAGAGGTCAGGCTCGCACGCGGTCTCACCGCTCACCGGGCGCAGTGGCACGGCGGTACGGTCGAGGGCGATGCACCCCGCCATCGATCCCGTGCTGCTCGCCCCCACGCCGTCGATCACTGCCGACGAGGCACCCGAGGTGGCCCGGGTGACCTTCGGCCTCGTCGCCCATGACGCGGTCGACCTCGGTAGTGAGCGCGACCGCGCGTTCCTGCTGCGCCGCGACGACCAGCCGGTCGCAGTGCTGAAGGTGTCGAACGCGGCCGAGCACCCCGAGGTGCTCGACATGGAGGCGGCGGCGGCGCTCGCCGCGCTCGGGGTCGACCCGCTGCTGCCGATCGCCCGCCCGCACCAGGCCGCTGACGGCGCCCATCGGGCGGCATGGCACGCCGAGCAGGGCCTCCACTGGGTGCGCTGCTACGACGTGCTGCCCGGCGTCGGCCGCGCCGATCCGCTCGGCCTGCCCGATCGGGCGATCCACGACTGGGGTGCGGTCACGGCCCGCCTCGGGCGGGCACTGCGCGGCTTCATCCATCCGCGTGCGATCCGCGCCCTGCCGTGGGACGTCCAGCACGCCGAGCTGACCCGACCGATGGTGCCCGCCATCGCCGATCCGGACATCGCCCGGATGGTGATCCGGGTGCTCGCCCGCTTCGCCGACGAGGTGGCGCCCGTGTGGCCCGCGCTCCTCGCCCAGGTGGTGCACGGCGCCCTCACCGTCGACAACGCCCTCGTCGAGGCGGCCGACATCCACGGGATCCACGGGGCCGATGGCCGCGGGCGGCCCGGGCGGATCACCGGCATCGTCGACTTCGGCGACATGAGCCACACGGCCCTGCTCGTCGACGTGGTCTCGGCCATCGACTCGCTCACCACCGGCCGACGGGGGCTCGAGCTGCTGCGCACCGCCCGGCTGCTCGTCGACGGCTACCAGCGCATCACCCCGCTCGAGACCGGTGAGCTGCACCTGCTCGGTGAGCTGTGGGCGGCACGCGTCGCCGTCGGCCTGGCCATCGGCTCGTGGCGCGCCGCCGAGGGCCTCGAGGACGCCGAGTTCGCGACGCGCTACCACGACAGCGCAGCCACCACCCTCGACCATCTGCTCACCCTCGGATGGGCCCGACTGGCCCGCGAGTTGGCGAGCGAGCACGACGGCAGCGACGACACGGGCACCGTCGACACCGTCGCGCTGATCGAGCGTCGACGGGTGTTCGGCCCGGCGACCGAGGACCTGAGCTACGACGAGCCGATCCACGTGGCACGCGCCACGGGAGCCTGGCTGATCGACGCCGACAACCGCCACTACCTCGACTGCTACAACAACGTGCCCTGTGTGGGCCACGCCCACCCCCGGGTGACCGAGGCGATCGCCCGCCAGGGTCGGGTCCTCAACACCAACCTCCGCTACCTGCACGGTGGCGCGATCGAGCTCGCCGAACGGCTCGTGGCGAGCTGCCCACCCGGTCTCGACACCGTGCTCTTCGTCAACTCGGGCTCCGAGGCCAACGACCTCGCATGGCGACTGGCCACCACCTGCACCGGCAACACGGGCGGGATGTGCACCACCCGCGCCTACCACGGCATCAGTGCCGTCATCGCTGCGCTGTCACCCGAGACGCTGCCGCCCGAGGCCATCCCACCGAGCATGGAGCGCTGGGAGCCGACCGACACCTACCGCGGCCTGCACACCGACACGGCGTCGTTCCGCGCTGCGCTCGCCCGGCTCGACGCGATCGGTGTCGCTCCGGCGATGGCGATCCTCGACGGCACCCTGCAGAGCGACGGCGTGCACGACCTGGCCCCGGACCATGTGCGCGAGCTCGTCGCGCTCACCCACGCGGCCGGTGGGTTGTGGGTGGCCGACGAGGTGCAGGGCGGTCACGGCCGCACGGGCGAGGCGATGTGGTCGTTCCAGCGCTTCGGCATCGTCCCCGACATCGTCACCCTGGGCAAGCCGATGGGCAACGGGCACCCGGTGGCTGCGGTGATCACGCGACGCGACATCGCCGAGCGCTTCGCGGCCGACACGGTGTTCTTCTCGACCTTCGGCGGCAACCAGGTGAGCGTGGCTGCGGCCCATGCCGTGCTCGACGTGCTCGCCGACGAGCGGGTGCTGCCGCGGGTGGTCGACGCCGGCGCGGCGCTGCGCGCCGCAGCCCGCGACGAGTGCGCCGAGGTCCCCTTCGTCGGTGACGTGCGCGGCATGGGCCTGGCGAACGC
>DAINND010000423.1:0-2408 GCA_036736065.1 Ilumatobacteraceae bacterium | reverse complement strand
GACACCTACGGACCGAAGTCCGGCGAGATGTCAGTGGTCAAGCTCTACGAGGACGCGGCCGGGGCGCCCTTCCGGGCCTAGCCGGGGCGGTGCGCACTCGGGCACGTGCGTGCAGCCGGGCGACCCGGCGCCTGACGCCGAGGTGCCACACTGGCGACCATGAGCGCACCACTCCGCATCGGTCTCGTCGGCGCTGGGCCATGGGCCCAGCTGTTCACCGGGCCGATGCTGGCTGCGTCGCCCGATGCCGAGCTGGTGGGCGTGTGGGCCCGCCGCCCCGACGCTGCGGCGCCGCTCGCAGCTGCGCACGGCACCGGCGCCTTCGACGACGTCGACGCCCTGTTCGACGCCTGTGATGCGGTGACCTTCAGCCTGCCGCCCGACGTGCAGGCCGAGTACGCCGCTCGTGCGGCGCGCGCTGGAAAGGCCGTGCTGCTCGACAAGCCGGTCGGGCTCGACGTGGCCCAGGCCGAGCAGTTGGCCGATGCCATCGGGTCGGCGGGTGTGATCTCGCAGGTGATCCTGACCAACCGCTACTACGACTCGATGCGCGCCTTCCTCGACCAGGCGCGGTCGTTCGACAGCTACGGCGGGCGGGCCTCGTTCTTCGGCAACGGCTGCGTGCCCGGCACCTACTTCGCCACCCCGTGGCGGCTCGAGCAGGGCGGTCTCGTCGACCTCGGCCCGCACGTGCTCGACGGCCTCGACGCAGCCCTCGGCACGATCGTGGGCATCACCGCACGAGGCGACGTCCACGGCATCGTGCTGCTCGAGTGCGAGCACGACAACGGCCGCATCAGCCAGGCTGCGCTGTCGGCCACGTCGAACCAGCACGGCGGCCTGGCTGTCGAGGTGCACGGTCTGGCCGGTGCGCTGCGCTTCGACGCCGCAGCGTTCAGCCCCGAGGTGATGATGGCCGAGGTGCAGGCTGCGCAGCGACGCATCGTCGCCGAGCTGGCCGAGGCGGTGCGCACCGGCACACCGCACCCGCTCGACGTGCACCGTGGCGTGCACCTGCAGCGGCTCATCGGTGCTGCGGCGGCCGACTTGCGGCGGCAGTGAGTGTGACGGACCTGACGCGCACGCAGAGGCTCACGTCCACGCTGGCGACAGCGCCGACGCAGATCGCTGTCGCTGCGCTGCTCGGGTCGGTGCTCGGCCGGTTCGGCCACAACAGCGAGTCGGAGTGGGGCGATGTGATCGGCGTGCTCGTCGGCGTGATCGTCGGCGCCGGCCTCGGCCTCGGGGTGATCCTGGTGCTGGTTGCCCGGGCGCAGGGCCGACCGGTCTGGCACCTGGTGGTGCGCGTCCTCGTCGCACTGCCGAGCGCGATGCTCGCGATCCTGATCGTCACCGCGCTCGGTGCCGGCTTCTGGTTCGCCTACGTGGTCTACCTCGTCGCCTGCACGGCGTTCGTCTGGTGGTGGTCCGGCCGGAGCCCCCTCGACGAGGGTCTGCCGCCTCGCGCGGACTGAGCCTGGCGACGTCCACCCCGGATCGTCGCCGTGTCAGCGGCGGGTCCGGCTGCCCCACCGCGACCGGCGCGGCGCAGTGACCGGAGCGGTGCGCGGCAGCGGTGGCGCACTCACCTGCACACCGGCCTCGTCGAACGACATGGCGATGCCATCGCGGTCGATATCGACCGGCTCACCGTTCGCGTCGACCACGATCGGGGCCTCCTCGCGCGGCTTGCGCCCGTTGAGCACCTGGTCGACGCCGAGCATGCCGGCTGCGAGCATGCCGCCGGCCAGACCATGGCGCTGCTTGGCATGGGCGATCCGCGTCGGCAGGTCGTCCTGGCCAAGGTCGAACGGCACTGCCTCGGCGTCGTCGGTGGGCTCGTGCTGGGCGTCCACGTTCCCCACGCTAGGGCGTTCGGCTCGCCCCGCGGTCGCGGATCCAGGCGCTGTGGCTGCGCACATCGCCACCGCTCGGCCGCCGCGCCCAGGGGTAGGGGTGGGCGGCGACGATGTCGAGTTGCGCAGCCCGCCGCCGGTAGCCCGGCACGGGCGCGAACGTCGATGCGAGGGCGGTGCCGTGCAGCTCGTCGACGGGGTCGCCGAGGCGCACCTGCAGCGGCCGTGCATCGGCGAGCTCGGCCAGTGTCTCGGCCAGGAACACCAGGCGCTTGGTGCTCAGCTGTAGGTGGGTGAGCAGCGGCTCGTCGAACACGAACACCGCCGGTGTCGAGGGCCAGGCGACCAGCGCCGGGTCGCGGTCGCCGAGCGACTCGGCGGTCAACCACACCGCTTCGGGCGTTCCCGTCACCTCGGCGGTGGCCGGGCCTGCCAGGTCGGGGCCGGCGCGCAGCAGCTCATCGTCGAGTGCGTCGCCCGGGGTGGCGGTGGGCCAGTCCTGGATGGGCCAGCGTGCCGCCAGCGGGCACGACGCGCCCCATGCCGCCGCCC
>DAINND010000422.1:0-2417 GCA_036736065.1 Ilumatobacteraceae bacterium | reverse complement strand
CGGATCGGGTCGATGAAGCGCACGCCACGGGCGGTCCAGGCAGCAACGTCGCGTTCGATGTCGTCGGTGTGCAGGAAGAACGACACGCGGCCGCCGGCCTGCATGCCCACCGCAGCCGCCTCGCCGTCGTCGTGGGCCTTGGCCAGCAGGATGCCGATGGCCGGCGTCGCCGCCGAGGAACGCAGCAGCCACAGCGGCTCGGTCTGCCTCGGTCCGATTCTGGCTGAGCTTGGCCTTGCCCTCGACCCGCCCGACGGGCATCTCGAAGTGGTGGGGCACGTACACGAATCGAGCGTAACCCTCACCGATCGGTCAGCCCGGCCGCGGCCCCGCGAAAACCCATGCAGTGCTCGCTACTGTCGACTCAAGACACTCGACCTCGACCTCGACCTCGTCCTCGATCTCGACAGTCCGCAGACGAAGGAGCAGCTCTACCTGCAACGGCTGGCGAACACCAGGCGCTTCATGACCGAGCTGGAGGTGCCCGTGATGCTGGTGCGCGATCCGTTCAACGTGCTCTACATCACCGGCGCGACGAACATGACCGTGTTCAACCTGTGCATCCCGGCGCGGTATCTGCTGGTGTTCGCCGAGGGGCCGGTCACCTTGTTCGACTACGTCGGCGGCGAGCACCTCGCACAGCAGCTGCCCACCATCGACCACATCCGCATCGCCCACGGCTTGAACCACGTGAGCACCAACGGCTTCGTGGGTGGCGAGTGCATGGCGATGGCGAACGAGATCGCCGACCTCGTGCGCGACCGGTTCGGTGAACTCGGCCGGTTGGCCGTCGACGGGTTTCCGTTCGCGGCCGTCGATGCGTTGCGCGCCGCAGGCTTCACCGTCACCGACGCCGACCCGCTGCTGAGCCGCGCCCGTCGAGTGAAGTTGCCGCTCGAGATCGTCTACATGCGCGAGGCGGTGCGGCGCACCGTCGAGGCCGTGCGATCGATGGAGGAGGCGTTGCAGCCGGGCATGACCGAGATCGAGGTGTGGAGCCGATTCGTCGGCGGCCTGGTCGCGAGGCACGGCGAGCTCGTGGCGACCCGTCTGCTCGAGAGCGGACCGAACACCTTCCCCTACTTCCAGGAGTGCGGCACGAGGGTGATCGAGGCCGGTGATCTGGTGTGCATCGACACCGATGCGTGCGCCTACGAGAGCTACTCGGCCGACTTCTCGCGTACGTTCCTCGCCGGCGACGTGCGGGCCACACCCGAGCAGCGCACGCTGTACGGCAGGGCGTACGAGCAACTGCGGCACAACGTCTCGCTCATCGGCCCAGGAGTGTCGTTCGAAGAGGTGGCGCGCAACGCGTGGCGCATCCCCGATGAGCACCAGGCCAGCCGCTACTACTGCGTGGGCCACGGCCTGGGCATGATCGGCGAGTTCCCGAACCTGCCCTTCCACACTCCGGGCGTCGAGTATCCGCTCGACGATGTGTTCGAGCCGGGCATGGTGTTCTGCGTCGAGAGCTACATCGGTTCGGCCGTGAGCGGCCAGGGTGTGAAGCTCGAGGACCAGTTGCTCATCACCGACACCGGCGTCGAGATCATGAACGACTACCCCTTCGAGGCTCGCCTCATGGCGTAGCGGAGCCTTCGCGGACCGGGCGGTGGCTCGGCCATGATGGGCCGATGAGCGACAACCAGCAGGCCACGCCGACGGAGTTCGAAGGGGTCGACCTCGCCGACGCCGTGTTCTGGGGTGTGAACCTCCGTGGTGCGTCGTTCCGCGACGTCGACCTGTCGGGGGCCCGCGTGTTCCACGCGCAGCTCAGCGACGTCGACATCGACGGCATCGTCGAACGGTTGGTGGTGAACGGCGTCGACGTGACCGACTACGTGAACAGTCACGATGCCTGGTATCCGCTGCGCACGATGCTGCGACCCACCGACACCGCCGGGATGCTGGCGGCGTGGGACGAGCTCGACCAGCGGTGGGTGGCAACCTGTGAGCGGGCGTTCGCATTGGGTGACGCCGCGATGCACGAGTCGGTGAACGGCGAGTGGTCGTTGCGCGACACACTGCGTCACTTGGTGTTCGCCTTCGACAAGTGGTTCTCGCTGCCACTGCTCGGCGCCACCGGGTTCACGCCGTGCGGCCTGCCCAACAGCGGTTCGGCAGGGTTCGCCTGGCCGGGCCTCGACCGTGAAGCAGCGCCCAGCGTGGGCGAGGTGCTTGCCATCACGGCCGCCCAGTCGGCGCAGTTCCGCGAGTACGTGGCTACGGTCGACCTCGACGCGCTGCCGGCGGAGATCGAGATCCTCGAGAACGGCATGATGCCGACGCTCGAGTGCTTCTACGTGGTGCTGGAGGAGACCTTCGAGCACCTGCGCTACGCAGTGCGCGACCTCGCCGTGCTCGAGCAGCGCCACCGCTGCGTCGACATCAGCTGGTCGCCCCGCGGCGCATCGCTG
>DAINND010000421.1:0-2439 GCA_036736065.1 Ilumatobacteraceae bacterium | reverse complement strand
GCCAAGCGGCCCCGCGGGCGCCCACCCAAGCACCCCCGCCCCGTGCTGGTGGTCGACGAGGTGCCGCTGCCGCTGCACCTCGTGGCCAAGTCGGCCTGACCACCCGCTGCCCCCGACCGGTCGTGGGTGACGCTCCGACGAGCCCGCGACTGCCACCCGTGCCTCCTGCCACCCGCCGGCTCGCCCCCCCGCCCGGCGGGTGGCGGGAGGCGCCGGGTACATTGTCCCCATGGCTGCGGATCGTCGACTCCTCGTGGGGTCGCTGGCCGCGGCGGTGCTGGTCAGCATCGCCGGCGGCTGGGCGCTGAGCGCCCGAGGTGACGACGCGACCGACGACGACATCGAGACCGTGGTGCTCGAGCAGCCCGGCACGTCGCAGATCCCGGCCATCGGCACCAACGCCGTCGTACGTGGCGAGCCGCTGCCGGCCGTCGACCTCGAGACCAACGACGGCGCCGTGCTCAGCACGACCGAGCTGGTCGGCACACCGCTCGTGCTGAACGTGTGGAACTCCACATGCCGCCCGTGCGAGAAGGAGCTTCCGGCATTCGCCGCGGTGCACGGCGAGCTCGGCGACGAGGTCCGTTTCGTCGGGATCAACACCCTCGACGTGCCCGAGGTGAACGAGTCGTTCGCCCGCGACCGGGGTGTGCGCTACGAGCTGCTCCGCGACGTCGACGGCGGGTTCACCGACGCGCTCGGCATCGTCACCCAGCCCGTCACACTCTTCGTCGCCGCCGACGGCACGATCGTGCGCCAGACCGGGGTGCTCGACGAGGCCGAGCTGCGGGCCTACGCAGCGGAGCTGCTCGGGTGAACCTGTCGCTCAGCTTCGTGCGTGGCATGCTCGCCGCGGTGAACCCGTGCGGGTTCATCCTGCTGCCCACCTACCTGCTCTACTTCCTCGGCCTCTCATCGGCCGACAGCGGTGTGGCCCGAGCGCCGCTGCGTCGCGCGCTCACCGTCAGCGCCGCGGTGTCGGCCGGATTCCTCGCCGTGTTCCTCGTGGTCGGGCTCATCGCCGAGCTGTTCACCACGTGGGTGGTCGGCAACGCGAAGTACCTCACGGCGGTCATCGGCGTGGCCCTCGTGGTGCTCGGCGTCGCGATGCTCTTCGGCTACCGCCTGCCGATCACCACCCCGAAGCTCGACGCCGGTGGGCGCGACCGCACGGTGCGTTCGATGTTCGTCTACGGCATCGCCTACGCCGTGGCGTCGATCGGTTGCACGATCGGGCTGTTCATGGCCACCCTGTTCGGTACCGCCACGCGCGAGGGCTACCTCGCCGGTGTGGCCAACGTGGTGGCCTACGGCGCCGGCATGGCCCTGCTCATCACGGCGCTCACCGTCACGCTCGCGGTGGCCAACGTGGGCCTGCTCAAGGTGCTGCGCAGCAGCATGCAGTACGTCGAGATGCTCGCCGGTGCGTTCGTGCTGCTGTCGGGCCTCTACCTGCTGTGGTACTTCTGGCAGGTCGACCTCAACAACGGTGGTGATCCGATCACCGGTGCCGTCGAGGAATGGCAGACACGCATCCAGAACTTCCTCAACGACCACTGGTCGACGGTCGCCCTGGCGATGGTCGCGATCGTCGGCGCTGCGGTGGTCGCCGTGTGGATGCGACGTCGCAACGGCGGGGCCGAGCCGTCGTCGTGAGCCGCTTCGCCGAGCTGCTCAGCACCGACGGGGTCGAGGAGGTCTGCGAGCTGCGCAGCCGGTTCGGGTTCATGGCCTACCACGGCGGCGCGCTCGAGGAGATGACCGACATCATCGCCCGGGCCGCGGCCGAGGCCACCGGGGCCAGCTACTACGGCGTCCACCAGCCGAAGGGCGTCGAGCGCCACATCCCGTCGATCGAGTTCGACCCGGTGCACTCCCCGGCCATGGCGTCGTTCGTCGAGCACGTCGACACGGTGATCACGGTCCACGGCTTCGGCCGGCGCGGGTTCTTCACCACACTGCTCGTCGGCGGCCGGAACCGCGACCTCGCCCACCACGTGGGCGCCTCGCTGCAGGCCCATCTGCCCGCCTACGAGATCGCCACCGACCTCGAGCGGATCCCCACCGAGTTGCGAGGCCTGCACCCGCGCAACCCGGTCAACCTGCCCCGCAGGGCCGGGGTGCAGATCGAGCTCCCGCCGCGCGTGCGCGGCACCACCCCGCTGTTCTGGGACTGGGAGGGTCCGGGCCTCGCCCCGCACGCCCAGCGCGTGGTCGACGCCCTCGTCCATGCCGTGTCGACCTGGCCCCACCCTCACTGACCACTCGTTGAGCGGCGCAGCCACCTGCGAGCCTCACCGCCTTCGCGGGCGGGTCAGGGGGAGAGGCGTTCGAGGATCCAGCCGGCGGCGGTCGCGCTCGGCTCGCCCGGTCCCGGTCGGCGCTAGCGCCGCCGGTCGTGGGGGCGGCGCGGGGGGGCCAGGCCGGACAACCCCAACG
>DAINND010000420.1:0-2464 GCA_036736065.1 Ilumatobacteraceae bacterium | reverse complement strand
CTGCTGCTGCGCGGCCAGTTCTTCTACTGCCCGGCCGTGTCGTACCGCTGGGCGGTACTGGAACGACCGATGTGGGACGAACGCTGGCGTCAGGTGATTGACCTCGTGCTCTACGGGCGGATCCTGCTCGGCGGTGGTTCGATCGAGCTCGAACCCTCCCGGGTGTTCCGCTACCGACGCCACGCCGCATCGGAGACGCAGCAGAACTCGCTCACGACCACGCGAACCGACGAGGAGAACGCAGCGTGTCGAGAGCTCGCAGCCGCAGCCGCCGCGCGCGGGTGGCGCCGCGCCGCGCGCACCGGAAGCGTGCGGTTCACGGTTCGCATGCAGAGCGTCGTCCAGGCACTCGTGGCGGTGCGTCGTGGGCAGTCCCGAGCAGCCGGGGCGGCGGTTCGGGCAGCCCTTCGTCCGTGAGCCCGATCGCTACACTCGCCCGGATGACCAGCGTTCCTCCGGGCTGCCTCAGCGTGGTCATCCCGTGCTTCAACGAGGAGGCGACGGTCGCCACCGTCGTCGACGCAGTGCTCGCGCAGCCGTGTGTCGGCGAGGTCATCGTCGTCGACGACGGCTCCACCGACAAGAGCCGCGAGATCCTCGGGGCCCTCGACGAACCACGAGTGCGCGTGGTGCTCCAGCCCGTCAACCAGGGCAAGGGTGCTGCGCTGCGTACGGGGTTCGCGCTCGCGACGTGCGAGTACGTGGTGGTGCAGGACGCGGACCTGGAGTACGACCCGGAGGAGTTCGTGCTGCTGCTCGAACCGTTGGTCGCCGACAAGGCCGACGTGGTGTTCGGGTCGCGTTTCGTGAGCAGCCGTCCGCACCGGGTGCTGTACTTCTGGCACTCGCTCGGCAACAAGGTGCTCACCCTCGCGTCGAACGTGTTCACCGACCTCAACCTCACCGACATGGAGACCTGCTACAAGGCCTTCCGTCGCAACGTGATCCAGAGCATCGAGATCGAGGAGGACCGCTTCGGCTTCGAGCCGGAGATCACCGCCAAGATCGCCCGGGGCGGCTGGCGGGTGTACGAGGTCGGCATCTCGTACTCGGGCCGCACCTACGCCGAGGGCAAGAAGATCGGCTGGCGCGACGGAGTGCGAGCCTTCTACTGCATCGTCCGCTACTCGCGTCTCGGCGAGCGGATCTCGCGCCGCTGATCAGAACGCTCGGACCGCGGCGCTCACCAGGTCCACCTCGTGGTCGGCGAGGGTGGGGAACAGCGGCAGCCGGACCAGCCTCTCGCTGACGTCGTCGGTCACCGTCAGGTGCCGCTCGCCGAAGGATGAGCCGACCGGCGAGCTGTGCAACGGCACATAGTGGAACACGGCCTTGATCGCGTGTTCGCCGAGGTGCTTGATCATTGCTTGGCGCGCCTCGAGATCGGGCGCCATCAGCGCGAACAGGTGTGCCGGATGCTCACGGTCATCGGGGCAGTACTGGAACGAGAAGCCTCGCTCGGGTGCCCAGTCGGCGAGTTCGGTCCGGTACCGGTCCCAGATCGTGCGGCGACGACGCTGGATCTCCTCGAACTCCTCGAGTTGCGTCACCAGGTACGCAGCGAGGAGGTCAGACGGCAGGTAGCTCGAGCCGAGCGAGACCCAGGTGTACTTGTCGACCTGGCCGCGGAAGAACCGGCTGCGGTTCGTCCCCTTCTCGCGCAGGATCTCGGCGGGCTCGAACTTGGCCTCGTCGTTGACGAGCAGGGCTCCGCCTTCACCGCACTGGATGTTCTTGGTCTCGTGGAACGACAGTGTCGCGAGTGAACCGATCGTGCCGAGGTTCCGGCCCCGGTAGCGGCCACCGAATCCGTGTGCGTTGTCCTCGATCACCGGAATGCCGTGCCTGCCGGCGATGTCCATGATCTCGTCCATCTCGCAGGCAACACCCGCATAGTGCACGACCACGATCGCCTTCGTCCGTTCGGTGATGGCGTCTTCGATGAGCCGCTCGTCGAGGTTGAACGTGTCGGGGCGGATGTCGACGAACACCGGTCGGGCTCCGCGCAGGGCGAATGCGTTCGCGGTCGAGACGAACGTGAACGACGGCATGATCACTTCGTCGCCCGGGCCGACGTCGAGCAACATCGCCGACATCTCGAGCGCATGTGTGCACGAGGTGGTCAGCAACACCCGGTTCGCGCCCGTGAGCGCCCTGAGGAGGGTGTTGGCCAGCTTGGTGTAGTGGCCGTCGCCGGACAGGTGACCGCGCTCGGCGGCATCCATCATGGCCGACGCTGCGCGTGGGCTCGTGTACGGGCGGGTGAAGGGAATGATGTCCACGAAAATTCCTTCGATCTCGGACACGAGCAGGGTAGTGCCGGCGGAAGCACCGCTCGCGGAGCTGACCGCCTCCTATGCTGAAACCATGCCGCGACTCGACCGGATTCATCATGTCGGTGTTGCGTGTCGGGACATCGAGCAGATGCGAGCGTGGGTCATCGCCTCGCACGTCATCACTCACG
>DAINND010000419.1:0-2492 GCA_036736065.1 Ilumatobacteraceae bacterium | reverse complement strand
AGTTCGGCGACGACCTCGATGCCGACAGCCGCGACCTCGTCGAGCTGGTGATGGCCCTCGAGGAGGAGTTCGGCATCGAGGTGCCCGAGGAGGAGCTCGAGGGCGGCGAGACCGTCGGCCAGGCGTTCGAGCTGGTCACCGGCAAGCTCTGATGACCGCCCCCCGCCGCGTCGCCGTCACCGGCTACGGGGTGGTGGCCCCCTGCGGCATCGGGAAGACGGCGTTCTGGCAGGGCCTGCTCGGGCCCGCCCTGCCCGACCGCAAGACCAGTTCCATCGCCGACTGGGACCCCCTCCCCTACTTCGAGAGCCCGAAAGAGGCGCGCCGCGCCGACCGGGTCGAGCAGTTCGCCCTGGCGGCGGCTGCCGAGGCGTTCGCGCAGGCCGGCCGACCAGATGTGGCCCCCGAGCGGTTCGGCACCATCTTCGCCACCGGCATCGGCGGCCTGATCACACTGGAAGAGCAGGTCCAGATCCGGCTCGAAAAGGGTGAGCGTCGCGTCTCACCGTTCCTCATCCCGATGCTGATGGCCAACGCCTCGGGTGCGGCCATCTCGATGCGCTACGGCCTGCAGGGCCCGAACGAGACCATCGTCACCGCCTGCGCAGCATCGAGCCATGCGATCGGCTACGCCATGCGGCTCATCCGCTGGGGCCTCGCCGACGCCGTCGTCACCGGTGGCAGTGAGGCGTGCATCACCCCGACGGGTGTGGCCGGCTTCACCAACATGACTGCACTGTCGTCGAGCGGCGTGAGCATGCCCTTCGACATCAAGCGCGACGGGTTCGTGATGGGCGAGGGTGCTGCGGTGTTCGTGCTCGAGGAATGGGAGTCCGCCGTGCGCCGCGGCGCGCCGATCCTCGGCGAGATCCTGGGCGCCGGCAGCACCGCCGACGCCCATCACATCACCGCTCCGTCGCCCGGCGGTGACGGAGCGATCCGTTGCATGCGCGCCGCGCTGGCCGCCGCCGGCCTCGATCCGGGCGCCATCGCGCACGTCAACGCGCACGGCACCTCCACGCCCCTGAACGACGCCGCCGAGGCCGAGGCGGTCGCCGCCGTCTTCGGTGAGGCACTGCCGCCGATGACGTCGACCAAAGGTGTCACCGGCCACGCCCTGGGCGCTGCCGGTGCGCTCGAGGCGGCTGCCGTGCTCCTGTCGATGGAGCACCGCCTCATCCCGCCGACGGCGAACACCACCGAGGTGCTCACCGACGTGCCGACGAACGGCGTCACCGGCGCGGCCCGCTCCTGGGTGCCCGGCCCGGCGCTGTCGAACAACTTCGGGTTCGGCGGCCACAACGCCTCGGTCGTGATCGGCCCGCCCGCCTGATCGGGCGCCGGACGTTGGCGCGCCACACCCCGCGGGCAGACTGCTGACGTGGCCATCTCGTGCGTCTACTGCGGCGGCACCCACGCCGACCCGGCCGATGTGCGTGCCTGCTGGCACCGCTCCCAGGCGGGCGACGGCAGGTCGTCCGGGCCGGTGTCCGGGCCGGCGACCGGTGCGTCGTCGCACGAGGCACCGACGTCTCCGTCGGCGCCCACCCCTCATGTGTCGTTGCGCGGCCCCAGGCGAATCGGTGCCGACGGGCGATGGGCCGGCCCCGACGAGCTCGGCCGCTGGTTGGTCCTGGTCGATCACGCCACGGCGCCGGCCGCCTGGCGCGCCGCGCGGCGTGTGGTGGTCGATGACGCCGTCATCGCCCGGCCCGAGCTGCTCCTCCCCGCCCTGCGCGCGGCCCGCCATGCTCGAGAGCGCCTGGTCGTCGAGCTCACGGCCGCGTTCCATCGCCCACCCGACGAGGTCGACCATCGCCCGTTGCACGAGATCGGCCCTCGAGGCGAGCTCCTGCTCGATGAGCTGCACCACCTCGTCTGGTCGAACAGCGTGGTGCTCGACGTCGAGGGCGCCCGCTGGCCGCTCGCCGAACAGGCCGTCGCGCTCGGCGCCCAGCCGACCGATGAACGCCATGCCGATGTCGTCGTCCCCGGGGTCGGACCGGCGTTGCTCGACGGCGGTCCGCTGCACGTGCGGAGCGCGATCGACGGCGTGGCCGTCGTGCCCGCCCTCGCCGTCGAGCACGGGTCGCTGCGGGCCTTCGGGCCGAACGTCACCGAGGCCGCGCTGGCCGACGACCAGCTCGCGGCGGTCACCCACCCGGGCGGCGGCGCGCGGATCATCGCCCCGGCCGGCTCCGGCAAGACCCGTGTGCTAACCGAGCGCGCCCGCCACCTCGTCCGCGGCTGGGGCCTCCCAGCCTCGGCGGTGGCGCTGGTCGCCTACAACCGTCGCGCCCAAGCCGAGATGCAGGCGCGGCTCGCCGACGTCGCCGGCCTGCAGGTGCGCACGCTCAACTCGATCGCCCTGGCGATCGTCAACGGCGCCGCACCGTTCGCGCCTCGACCGTGGCGGACCACGACGCTCGACGAGCGCGACGTGCGCCGCGTGCTCGACCGCTTCGTGTCGTCGCGCCGGGTGCGCAACGTCG
>DAINND010000418.1:0-2493 GCA_036736065.1 Ilumatobacteraceae bacterium | reverse complement strand
CGCCGAAGGGTTCCCCGGCACGGTGACGCTGGTCGGCGCCGAGGCCGAGGTGCCCTACGCCCGTCCGCCGTTGTCGAAGAAGCTGCTCGCCGGTGAGTGGGACGCCGACCGGATCCGCCTGCGCAAGCCCGACGACCTCGCCGGGCTCGAGCTGCAGATGCGCCTCGGGGTGCGCGCCACGCGGCTCGATACGGCGACGCGCACGATCGGGCTGTCCGACGGCACCGCGATCGGGTACGACGGCCTGGTGATCGCCACCGGCGCCGACGTGCGGCGTGTGCCCGGCTGGCCAACTCCCGACGAGCTCGACGGCGTCTGCGAGCTGCGCACCCTGGCCGACGCAGTGCACCTGCGCGAGCGCCTCGTGGAGGGTGCACGCGTGGTGGTGGTCGGCGCCGGGTTCATCGGGCTCGAGGCGGCTTCCACGGCCCGCCAGCGCGGCTGCACGGTCACCGTGCTCGAGGGGGCGCCGGCCCCACTGATGCGCGGCCTCGGCGCCGAGATGGGTGCTGCGGTCGCGAGCGTGCACGCGCGCCATGGCGTCGACCTGCGCTGTGGCGTGCAGGTGGCCGGCATCGACGGTGAGGGCGGCCGTGTCGTCGGCGTGCGCCTCGGCACCGGCGAGGTGGTGCCGGCCGACGTGGTGCTGGTGGGCATCGGCGTGGCGCCCGCCACGGCCTGGCTCGAGGGCAGCGGGCTCACGCTGCGCGACGGCATCGTGTGTGACGCCACCCTGCACACGGGTGCGCCCGGCGTCTATGCGGCCGGTGACTGCGCGCGCTGGCCGAACCACGTGTTCGACCCGCACGACGACGTCGAGATGCGCGTCGAGCACTGGACCAACGCGGCCGAGCAGGGCGCAGCGGCTGCCAAGAACCTCCTCGCCGTCGCCCGCGGCGACGACCCGGCGCCCTACGCGGCGGTGCCGTTCTTCTGGAGCGACCAGTTCGACAGCCGCATCCAGTTCGTGGGCCGCGCCCACGGTGGCGACGACGTGCACGTGTTCGCCGGCAGCACCGACGGCGCGTTCGCCGCGCTCTACGGGTGGCAGGGTCGGCTGCGCGGTGCGCTCGGAGTGAGCATGCCGAAGATGGTGATGCCGTTCCGTGCGCTCGTCGCGGCAGGTGCCTCGTGGGACGAGGCGCTCGCCAAGGCGGCGGCGCTCACTGCCCCGCCGCCGTCCACGGGAGCACCCGCATGAATCCCACGGCAGCGTTCGGCGAGGTCCGCCAACTCGGCTACGTCGTGCCGGCCGAACGGCTGGCCGAGCACCTCGACCACTGGGTGAAGGTGCTGGGCATCGGGCCGTGGCTCATGGTCGAGCACCCACCGGTCGACGACTACGTGCACCGCGGCGTGCCCGGCCACCTCGACTTCACGATCGCGATCACCCACCTCGGCGACCTGCAGGTCGAGCTCATCGCGCAGCACAACGATCAGCCCTCGACCTACCTCGACTTCCTGCACCGCAACCCCGAGGGCGGCCTGCATCACATCGCCTACTGGCCGGCGGACATGGACGCCGCCGAGGCGCTGGTGGCCGAGGCCGGCTGGGAGCTGTGGAGCGGCGGCCGCATCGGCCCGCGCGGCCGGTTCCGCTACTACCTCACCGAGGCCCATCCCGGCACGGTGATCGAGCTCGCCGAGGTCACCGGGCGGCGCCTCGAGTACTTCGCCACCGAGTTCGCCTCCTGGAGCCGCAGCTTCGACCCACGCACGGACGCCCCGTTCGTCAGCCGCTGACGCGCCTGGACCGCCCCCCACCCGGCTGGTGGCTCGAGGGCTAGGATCGAGCCATGAGCGAGTCGCATCTGTCGAACGTGTGGTTCTCGGTCACGCCCCTCGAGGTGGCGAGTGGCCACGGCTGTTGGGTCACCACCACCAGTGGCGAGGAGTACCTCGACTTCGCCGCAGGCATCGCCGTCAACTCGACGGGCCATGCCCACCCGAAGGTGGCTGCGGCGATCGCGGCGCAAGCCCAGCGGTTCATCCACGCCCAGGTGAACGTCTACCGCCACGACCTGCTCGAGCCCCTCGCCGCCCGCCTGGCCGAGATCACCCCGGCCGGCATCGACACCTTCTTCTTCGCCAACTCCGGCGCCGAGATCACCGAGGCCGCGGTGAAGCTCGCCAAGCAGGCCACACGCCGGCCGCACGTGATCGTGTTCAGCGGCAGCTTCCACGGGCGCACCCATCTGACGATGGCGATGACCACCTCGAAGACGGGCTACCGGGCAGGGCACGCGCCGTTGCCAGCGGGCATCTTCGTGGCCCCCTTCCCGAACCCGCTCGCCCCCGACCAGGACGCCGAGGTGGCCCGGGCGCTGCAGGGCTTCGACCACCTGTTGAAGTCGATGACCGCCCCGGACGAGACGGCCGCCGTGATCCTCGAGCCGGTGCTCGGCGAAGGCGGCTCCATCCCCGCCCCGCCGGCATTCATCCGCGGCCTGGTCGCGCGCTGCCGGGCGCACGGGCTCCTGTTCATCGCCGACG
>DAINND010000417.1:0-2500 GCA_036736065.1 Ilumatobacteraceae bacterium | reverse complement strand
CGAACTCGGTGGTACCCGGCACGATCGGTGCGCCGCCGCGCAACGCGGCCTTGCGCGAGCTGACCTTGTCGCCCATCTCGCGGATCGCCGCCGGCGGCGGGCCGATGAAGGCGACGCCCATGTCGGTGATCGCCTGGGCGAAGTCGGCGTTCTCGCTGAAGAAGCCATAGCCGGGGTGGACGCCGTCGGCGCCGCTGCGGCGGATCGCGTCGAGGATGGCCTCGGTGTTGAGGTAGCTCTCGGCCGCGGTCTGGCCGCCGAGCGCATAGGCCTCGTCGGCGAGGCGGACGTGGAGCGCGTCGAGGTCGAGCTCGCTGTACACGGCGACGGTCTGGATACCGAGCTCGCGCGCAGCCCGGATGACCCGGACGGCGATCTCCCCACGGTTGGCGATCAGGATCTTCTGCAGCACGGTGGTTCATACTGTCGGAATGCAGCCCCTCGGTGCCACCTGGCCCGCCGAACCCGGTCCACAGGTCCCGGTCGGTCGGCACTGGCCACCACCCGCCGGGTGGCACGCGCGCGTCGTCGCCGAGACCGGGAGCACCAACGCCGACCTGCTCGCGGCGGCCCGCGAGGGCGCCCCTGATCGCACCGTGCTGGTCGCCGCCCACCAGACCGCCGGGCGCGGTCGGCTCGACCGGCGATGGGAGGCGCCGGCCGGCGTGAACCTGCTCGTGTCGTTGCTGTTCCGCACGGTCCCGGCGCAGCCCCACGAGCTGACCCGACGCGTCGCGCTGGCCGCCGTGGCGGCCGCTGCCGAGGTCGCGGGCGTGGTGGCGGTGCTCAAGTGGCCGAACGACCTCCTCGTCGAGGGCCGTAAGCTGGCCGGCATCCTGGCCGAGGCGGGTGGTGTCGGTGCCGATGGCCGCATCGACCACGTGGTGGTGGGCCTGGGGATGAACATCGGCTGGGCGCCCCCAGGGGCCGCCCGGCTGGGTGACGGTGTGCATCCGCTCGACGTCCTCGGGGCGTTGCTGGCTGCCTTCGACCGGCTCCCTGCCGATCCGGGCGAGGTGCACGAGCGCTACCGGATGAGCCTCGCGACGCTCGGCCAGCAGGTCCGGGTCGAGCAGGCCGGCGGGGTGCTCGAGGGGCGCGCCGTCGACGTCGAGCCCGACGGTCGGCTGGTGGTGCTCGACGGCTGCGCCACCACGCACCGCCTCGACGTGGGTGATGTGGTCCACCTCCGTCCCGCTGCCGCCGACGGGTGACCGGCCAGCGCCTGCGGGCGTCGGTAGCCTGCGGCGGTGCAGCCCGTGCCCGTGCCACCACCTGTCGGGCGTCGTCGGGGCAGGCTCGTGCCGTTCATCGTCGTGGCTGCCGCAACTGCCGCGGTGTCGAGCGCCGGCATCCTGGCGGCGGCGAGCACCACGCTCGACCGGGTGGAGCGCATCGAGGGCCTCGAAGGCGCGCTGAGCGATCCGGTCGGTGATGTCGAGCTCTACCTGGTCGTCGGCTCCGACAGCAGGGCCGGTGCCGATCCGACCGCTCCGGACTTCGGTGGCATCGGCACCGAGGCCGATGTGCAAGGGCCGCGCAGCGACACGCTGATGGTGCTGCGCCACGACCGCAGGAGCGATCAACTGGCCCTGCTGTCGGTCCCGCGCGACCTGTGGGTCGAGATCCCTGGTCGTGGCAACGACCGGGTGAACTCCGCCTATCGCGACGGCGCGGCCACGCTGATCGAGACCATCGAGGGCAACCTCGACCTGCCGATCCACCACTACCTCGAGGTCGACTTCAACGGCTTCAAGGCGATCGTCGATGCGATCGGCGGCGTGGAGATGTGCTTCGAGGTGCCGACCCGCGACCTGAACACGGGGCTCGACATCGTGGCCCCCGGCTGCGCAGTGCTCGACGGCGTGGACGCGCTCGCCTATGCGCGCAGCCGCTACTACGAGGAGCTGCGCGACGGCGAGTGGGTGCGCGACGGCACGGCCGACCTCGGCCGGATCAAGCGCCAGCAGCGGTTCGTGCAGACGGCGCTGAGCACCTCCGTGGCGGCCGTGCTCGCCGACCCGTTCCGGGTGGGTGGCGTCGCCCGCGCCGCCACCGACGCGCTCGCCGTGGACGCCGAGCTCGACCTCGTCGAGGCCGCGGGGATGGCCCGCCTCGGCGGTGCGGCGATGACCACCTACTCGCTGCCTGTGCGCGGCGAGACGATCGACGACAAGTCGGTGCTGCTGCTCACCGATGCCGCGGGGGACATGCTCGCCTACTTCCGCGGCGACGGGCCCCCTCCGCCCGTCGGCTGAGCACGTCGGCAATACTGGGCGACGTATGAAGGCTCTGATCCTGGCCGGTGGAGCCGGCACGCGGTTGCGGCCGATCACCCACACGGCTGCCAAGCAGCTGGTGCCGGTGGCCAACAAGCCGATCCTGTTCTACGGCATCGAAGCGATGGTTGCCGCGGGGATCACCGAGATCGACGTGATCGTCGGTGACCCGCGCACCGAGGAGAAGGATGCGCTCGGCGACGGGTCGCAGAGGGGGGCGC
>DAINND010000416.1:0-2524 GCA_036736065.1 Ilumatobacteraceae bacterium | reverse complement strand
CTTCCGCGCGCGATGGCCGCCGGGCGTGCGTCAGATGACCAGGCCGGCGCTGCCGTCGAGTCGTTCGACGGGCAGCCCCGCCGCGGCCCAGGCCTTCCAACCGCCGACCATGTTCTTCCCCCGGAAGCCGTGCTCGACGAGATAGACGGTGGCCTGGCCGGATCGGTTTCCGGAGCGGCAGATGCACACGATGGAGCGGTCCGTCGGGAGCTCGGCCAGGCGTCGGGGCACCTCGATCAGTGGGATGTGCGTGGCGCCGCGGACGTGACCGGCGAGCCACTCGTCGAGGTCGCGCACGTCGAGCAGCATCGCCCCGTCGGCGTCGCTGGCCGTGTCCTCCGGCGTGATGATCGCCGCCGAGGTCATGCGGCGGGTGCTTCGCGGTTGACCCATGCCCCGTAGCCGCCGAGCAGGTCCGACACGTCGTGGAAGCCGGCATGGCGCAGGGTGCTCGCAGCGATGCTCGAGCGATAGCCGCCGGCGCAATAGACGACGGTCGGCACGTCCGGGTCGAGCTCGGCCATGCGGTGCACGAGTTGGGGGAGCTGGATGTTCACCGCCCCGGGGATCATCCCTGTCTCGGTCTCACCGGGGCCGCGGACGTCGACGATCTGCAGCCCGCGGACCTCGCTGCGCCGGGCGTCGAGCTCGTGCGCCGTGAGCCTCGAGGCGCGCTCGACCAGCTCGGGTCGGGCGACGAACGCGACGAGTGGCTCGGCAAGCGCGCCGAGCACGGCGTCGAAGCCGATGCGGGCGAGCCGGATCGTCGCCTCGTGCTCGTGGCCGGGCTCGGTGACGAGCACGATCGGGGTGCCCGGCTGCACCACCTCACCCGTGTACTCGGCGAAGCGTCCCCCGAGGCCCACGTTGACCGAGCCGCGCAGGTGGGCCGCGGCGAAGTCCGCCGAGTCGCGGGTGTCGACCACGACGGCGCCGCCGGCCTGGGCCGCGAGCACCTCGCCGAGCCCGAGCATCGAGACCTCGGCGTCCTCGTCGAGTGTGGCGCGCTCTTGACGGTTCTTCGTCGCGGCGTAGAGGAAGTAGAGCGGTGCGGCGGCTTGGCCCTGGGTGACGGCGTCGACGAACTCGGCCTCGCTCATCGGCGCGAGCGCATAGTTCGAGCGACGCTGCTCGCCGATCGTGCTGACGGTCTCGGTGCTCAGGTTCTTGCCGCAGGCCGACCCGGCGCCGTGCGCGGGGTAGACCCGGGTGGTGTCGGGCAGCGTGAGCAGCTTGTGGTGCAGCGAGTGGTAGAGCTGGCGGGCGAGGTCGTCGGCGGTGAACCCGACGGCGGCGAGCAGGTCCGGGCGGCCGACATCGCCGATGAAGAGGGTGTCACCGGTGAGCACGCCGTACGGCACGGTGTCCCCGGCGCGCTCACGCACCACGACGCAGATCGACTCGGGTGTGTGACCGGGTGTCTCGAGCACGGTGAGGCTCACGCCGTCGCGCTGGTCGCCGAGGTGGATCACGTGCCCGTCGGTGAGCGCCTCGATCGGGAACTCGGTCCGATCGGCGGCTGCTGCTCCGTAGACGATCGTCGCCCCGGTCTCGCGAGCGAGCTCGAGATGGCCGGACAGGAAGTCCGCATGGAAGTGGGTCTCGACGACCTTGGTGATCCGCAGGCCGTGCTCGGCCGCGGCGGCGAGGTACTGCGCCACGTCGCGCTGGGGGTCGACGACGACGGCGTTACCGCTCGCAGTGTCACCGATGAGGTACGACGCGTGGGAGAGGCAGCTGAGGTAGTACTGGCGGAAGAACATGTTGGGCTCCTCGGGGGTGCGGTCGGTCAGGCGAGCTTGAGGAACAGCTTCTCGACTTCGTCGAGGCTGAACCCGTTGCGGGCGGCGACCTCGGGGTCCTGCATGCAGTGGGCCATGCCGGTGGCGAGCAGCTTGAACCCGACCTGGGCGAGGGCCTTCGAGGCCGCCGACACCTGGGCGACGATGTCGCGGCACTCCCGCCCCTCGCCGAGCATCTGCTGGATGCCGCGCACCTGGCCCTCGATGCGCCGCAACCGGCGCTGCAACTCGTGCTCGACATCGGGTTCGAGGTTCATCGCGCCTCCGCTGGTCATGCCGGTCGTGCCGGATACCCCCTAGGGTATCAGCGGAACCGCATCGGGGCAAGGCCCGGACGCGCCACGGGGGCGCACCAGGTGCGCCCCCGTGGGAGCGGAACGAGTGGCCGCAGCCGTCAGTCGACGTCGTCGTAGTACTCGCGGCCGAGGTGGGTGATCTGGTCCTCGCCCATCATCCAGCGCAGCGTGTTCTTCAGCTTGGTGAGCTGGATGAACAGGTCGTGCTCCGGGTAGAGGCCGGGAGCGACCTGCGGGCTCTTGTAGTAGAAGCTCAGCCACTCCTGGATCCCACCGAGGCCGGCGCGCTGGGCGAGGTCGCTGAACAGCACCAGGTCGAGGGCGAGCGGGGCGGCGAGGATCGAGTCGCGGCAGAGGAAGTCGACCTTGATCTGCATCGGGTAGCCGAGCCAGCCGAAGATGTCGATGTTGTCCCAGCCCTCCTTG
>DAINND010000415.1:0-2531 GCA_036736065.1 Ilumatobacteraceae bacterium | reverse complement strand
ACGTGCCCGGGGCGTCGTACCGGGCCCCGCCGGCGGCGGTGAGGGTGAAGCGGTGGATCACCAGCGTCGTGGTGGCGACCGACACCGGCGGCACCACGGCCGGCGAGCCCACCGACGGGACCGGAGGGACCTGCTCGGGCCAGGTGGTGGTGGCGAGGTAGAGCCGGTCGGCGGTCGCGTAGACCGTGCCACCCTGCGACACCACGCCCGCTCCGGCCACGAGCGAGCCGCCCTCGGTCCGATCGGGGTCGATCGAGGCGATCCAGGTGATGCCCAGCCCGGCGACGTCACGCGGAGCTGCCACCGTCGAGCAGTCGAGGGCCACGGCGATCGCGCCGTAGTTGCCGGCAGCGTCCTCGTCGAACGCGCGTGGCATCCACTGCTCGATGGTCGACTCGCGGATGATCCGCTTGTTCTCCTCGAGGGCCCGCTGCTCGTCGAGGCCGAACTGGTTGGGCGTCACGAAGGGCAGCCGGGTCGCCAGCTCCGAGGTCAGCACCACGCGCACGAGGCCGTCAGCAGACCGCGACGCGGTGAGCGACCCCTCGAGGTGGTGTCGACCGAGCAGCGTCGGCGCGGCAGGGTCGCCGACGTCGAACACGGAGACCACCGTCTCCTGCCACTGGTTGGACGGACGGGTGACCACGGTGAGGCTCGCCCCGTCGAGGAGCAGCTCGTGGCTGCCGGTAGGAACCTTGAGCTGAGCCACGACGTCCGCGTCGGCGACCTCGACGACCCGAACCCCGTCCGAGCCGGCCACGAAGACGTGCGTGCCGTTGGTCTCGACCACGTCGCCTTCGTCGACACCCACCTCCTGGGTGTTGGTGCCGGAGTAGTCGACCCCCTGCTCCATGGTGGAAGGAACGGACGACCCGTTGCCATCGGGGGCCATCGCCATGGTCGACTCCGGCGCTCCCCCGACGCTGTCGTCCGCCGCCAGCGGGAACGGGCCCCACATCGGGCCACCGCCCAGACCCCAGGCGGTCACCCGCTCGAGCGCCTTGGCCTGCAGGAAGCCGAGCAGATCCGGGCAGTCGCCGAAGAAGGTGAGGCGTGACCGGCCGAACCCACCCGCGGGTGCGCCGTCAGGCGCCGGGAGCTCTGCGGCGCGGCTCGACCCACGCGTTGACGACGGGCCGACGGTGGCGTCCGGATCGTCGGCGAGGCAGCCGCTGAGGATCAGCCCCGAGCAGGCGAGCGTGGCGGTGAGGGTGGCAGCACGACGAAGCATGCTCCCTAGGACGTCGATCGGGCCGGCACGGTTCCCGCCGGCCGGGCGCTCACCAGCGGTAGTGGGCGAACGCCTTGTTGCTCTCGGCCATCTTCTGCATGTCGTCGCGACGCTTGATCGCGGCACCCAGACCGTTGGCGGCGTCCATCAGCTCGCCGGCGAGGCACTCGGCCATCGTCTTCTCGCGACGCTTGCGGGAGAAGTCGACCAGCCAGCGGATCGCCAGGGTGTTGGCGCGGCGGGGACGGACCTCGACCGGCACCTGGTAGCTGGCGCCACCCACGCGGCGGCTCTTCACCTCGAGCGGCGGCTTGATGTTGTCGATCGCCCGCTTGAGCGTGCCGATCGGCTCGGCGCCGGTCTTCTCCTCGACGATCTTCAGCGCGTCGTAGACGATGCGCTCGGCGAGCGTGCGCTTGCCGTGCAGCATGACCTTGTTGACGAGCTGCGACACGAGCAGCGAGCGGTACAGCGGATCGGGCGTGAGCTCGCGGCGCTGGGCGGGACCCTTACGAGGCATCTTCGTTTCCTTCTCGAGCTCTTACTTCGCGGCCTTGGCGCCGTAGCGACTGCGGGCCTGCTTGCGGTTCTTCACACCGGCTGCGTCGAGCGCACCGCGGATGATCTTGTAGCGCACGCCCGGCAGGTCGCGCACACGACCACCACGCACGAGCACGATCGAGTGCTCCTGCAGGTTGTGGCCCTCGCCGGGGATGTAGGCGGTGATCTCGACACCACTCGACAGACGGACACGGGCCACCTTGCGCAGCGCCGAGTTCGGCTTCTTCGGGGTGTTCGTGTACACGCGGGTGCACACACCACGGCGCTGGGGTGAGCCCTTGAGGGCCGGCGTCTTGGTCTTGGAGAACTTCGTGGACCGACCCTGACGGACCAGTTGCTGAATGGTGGGCACGCGGCGCCTTTCGCTACGACAGACCTGCACGTGCGCGAACGACCCGCGCACAGGACCCTGTAATGCTAGAGCCTCGCGCTCGGCGGCGGCAACCTGACTCGTGGGCCGATGCGGGCCCGGTCAGTCGACCTTGTCGACCGCGTCCTTCGCGACCTCGGCCGCCTGCTTGACGGCGCCGTCCACCTGGTCGGGCGCCTTGGCCACGACAGCGGTCGCCGCTGCGTCGATGCCGGTCTTCACCGTCGACTTGTTCTTCTTGAACAGGCCCTTGATCGAGTCCATCACACCCATGTGCGTCGCGCCTCTCCCCGTGCCGGGCCCGTCGCCCGGATCGGCGCCGCCCCGCCGGCAGCCGAGCACGATACGGCCGCGCTCGCCGTAGCGCAC
>DAINND010000414.1:0-2554 GCA_036736065.1 Ilumatobacteraceae bacterium | reverse complement strand
ACCGCGCCTACGTGGCCGAGACCGGACGGATCCTGCGGCGCATCATCCGCCACGGTGGACGACGCATGGCGCCCGGTCGCACCATCGAGGATCTCGTCTGGGCGATCGAGGCGATCGAGGTCGGCTACCTCATCCGCCGGCGCACCAACCCCGAGGTGACCACCCGGGCGGTGCGTGGCCGCACGGTCGTGCAGGACGCGATCGTCGCGCTCGTGGAGCAGTTCACGGTCGAGGCCGGGTGACGTCTGCTCGGTGTGCCGCCGAGATGGAGCTCACCGATCCGGCAGGAGGAGACGCACGCGGTCGGCGAGTGCTGAGCCCAGGCGACGGTGGTCGTCGAGATCCAGGTGCACCTGATCGGCCCCGCTCGTGGGCGTGGCCGAGCCGGCATCGAAGGCGTGCAGACCGGACGTCCTGGCGACGTGCTGCATCACCGGGGCAAGGTCTCGCGAGGCCTGCCAGAGAGTCGGCCACCCCGGCACGTCTGCCCGGACGCTGCCGTCGCCGCCGAGCGGCGGAGGGCAGACCAACAGTGCCTGCGGGACGCGGTCCGGCGTGAAGGCCGTGGCGCCTCGCACCAGGGCGTTCGCCACGCGGGCACACCCCTGAGCGATCGCCTCGAGAGGCCGTGGGGGGTCGATGGCGAGATCGTTGGTCCCGAGCATCACGATCACCAGGTCGAGTGGCGCCTGGCTCAGGCCGGCCGCCTCCGCGTGCGTCAGACCGTTCAGGGCCGAGGGCGCGACGCTGTCGACGATGGGCAGGTCGGTGTCGGCGTCGAGGTCGGTCCGGCGGCCCGGGATCGCGTCGACCAGCACCTGCACCTCACCGCCGAGCGCGGCCTGCAGGATGCCGGGCCAACGATCCGTGTCCGGCAGGCGCGACGGGCCGCCGGATCCGGGGCTCGCGACGAAGCCCCACGTGTTCGAGTCACCGAAGGCGAGCACGCGCCGCGGGAGCGACCAGGGAACCTCGACCATGTCAGACCTCTCTCTGCTGTGGCGTCGACACAGGACGGCCCGACAGGGCTCGTTCGGGTGTGGTCATTCGTCGCTCTCCATCACCTCGGCGATCAGGAAGTCGAGCCACACGGGCCATAGTTCGCCCTCGCCCGCCACGTGGCCGCCGTGCGGTCGTTCGCGTAGCACTACCCTGCGACCGGTCGGCCCGGCGATCTCGCGCAACCGTTCGGCGAAGCGACGGGAGCGTTCGGGTGGGCAGCGGATGTCGACCTCACCTTGGTCGACGAGCACAGCGGGGTAGCGGACCCCGTCGCGCAGTTGCTGCATCGGCGAGATGCGCCGCCACTCGGCCACGTGCTCGGGCACGTCGGCTCTGCCGTACTCGTCGACGATCGATCCGACGGCATGCTCGGGGAGGTCGAGCAGGTCGATCGCCGGGATGGCGCAGATCACGGCGCGGAACAGTTCGGGTCGTGGCGGGATGGCGGCGCCCGCGGTGAGGCCGCCGGTCGACGCTCCGGCGAAGGCCAGGCGGCCCGCTGCGGCGATGCCGGCGGCGATCGCATGCTCGGCCACGGCGTACAGATCGTCGAAGGTGCGTTGCTTGCCGAGCGCGAGGGCTGCCCGATAGTGGGCCAGGCCCTCCTCGCCGCCGCCGCGGAGCTGCGGCAGCAGCAGGCACCCGCCGCGTTCGAGCCACGGCATCAGCGGGGTGGGGTGGCACGGTGTGTGCATGGCGACGTTGAACCCGCCGTAGCCGTAGACGAGCGCGGGCGCGGGCCCCTCGGTGTCGCGCAGGCGCACATGCCAGTAGCCCACCTGGTGACCATCGGCCGACGTGGCCCGATGCCGGGTGGACACGATCCGCTCGTCGCGTACCACCGGCAGCAGCGGCGTGAGCTCGCGGGGCCCGAGGTCGTAGCGGTGCGGGCACGGTGGCCGGTCGAAGCCACCGAGGTGGAACACGATGCTGGCGGGGCCGTCGGGCAGCACGTGCGGATCGCCGAAGCCCCGACCGAAGCCGAACAGCACGTCGAGGCCCGACCGCTCGGGCAGCTCGACGATGTGGTCGGGCGCGCCGTCGGCGGAGAACACGCGTATGCGGTGCGCACCGTCGACGATCTCACACGTCACCAGGTGCTCGTCGAGTGCCACCATGCCGCGCGCCACGCCGTCGCCCTCGGGCACCAGCTCGGTCCAGGTGGCGCGATCGGTGGCGGTGTCGATCGGGATCGACACCACGCGACCCCGATCGGCGCCGATGGTGGTGATGCCCACGAGATCGTCGCCGCGCACCATCGCGACGAGGTTGCCTGCGTCGGGCTCGAGCAACGGCTGCCACCGTTCGCTACCCGGTCGCTTGATCGCCGTGGGCGTGATCGTCGGGCCGAGACCCTCCACCACCAGGGCGTCACCGCTCGGCAGCACCACCACCGACTTCGGTGCGCCCGCGAGGGCGGCGTCGTGCTCGGTCGGGCCGCCCAGATGATGGAGCGCCACTCGGGGATGGATCCCGTCGACCAGTGGCCGGTCGCTGACGCGGGCATAGAAGCCGCTGCCGTCGGACAGCCAGCTGATCGGCGAGACGAAGA
>DAINND010000413.1:0-2568 GCA_036736065.1 Ilumatobacteraceae bacterium | reverse complement strand
GTTGAACGGCATGGGCGTGAAGAAGATCATCACCCAGTGCCCGCACTGCTTCAACACGTTGAAGAACGAGTACCCGCAGCTCGGTGGCGACTACGAGGTGGTCCACCACACGCAACTGCTCGAGCACCTCATCGAGTCGGGCGCGCTCGACGTCAGCCAGGCCACGCTCGAAGAGCGGATCACCTACCACGACAGCTGCTACCTCGGCCGCCACAACGACGTCTATCTCGCCCCGCGCAAGGTGGTCGGTTCGATCAAGGGCATCGAGATCGTCGAGATGCAGCGCAACGGCACCACGGGCATGTGCTGCGGCGCCGGTGGGGCGCGGATGTGGATGGAGGAGTCGGTCGGCGTGAAGGTGAACGACGAGCGGGCCATGGAGGCCATCTCGACGGGCGCCTCACGAGTCGCGACGGCCTGCCCGTTCTGCTACATCATGCTCGACGACGGCGTGAAGGGCGCCGGGGTCGACGAGGACCAGGTGAAGGTCGCCGACATCTCGATCCACCTGCTCGAGGCGATCGAGAACGGCGAGCGTCGTCTGGCCGAGCCGCCGCTTCCCGTCGAGTCACCCGTCGCCGGCGAGTGACCGTCGGCGCACCAGCGACCGATCAGCCCGAGAAGTTCTCGAAGTAGCGGCTCGGTGTGGGGCCGCGCTGGCCCTGGTACTTCGAGCCGCGCGCGCCCTTGCCGTAGGGGCGGTCGGCAGGTGTGGTCATCTCCATGAAGCTCACCTGGCCGATCTTCATCCCGGGGTAGAGCGTGATCGGCAACGAGGCGATGTTGGTGAGCTCGAGGGTGACATGGCCGTCGAAGCCCGCGTCGATGAACCCGGCAGTCGAGTGGATGATCAACCCGAGGCGGCCGAGCGAGCTCTTGCCCTCGATGCGGGCCACGAGGTCGTCGGGAACGGCGATGCGCTCGAGGGTGCTGCCGAGGACGAACTCGCCGGGATGGAGCATGAACACCCCGTCCATCGGGATGGTGACCAGCTCGGTGAGCTCCTCCTGGTCCTGCTTCACGTCGATCACACCGGCGGTGTGGTTGCGGAAGACCCGGAACAGGTTCGAGATCTTCACGTCGATCGAGGACGGTTGCACCAGCGCGTCGTCGAACGGCTCGATCACGATGCGGCCGGCAGCGATCTGCTCACGAAGGGTGCGGTCGGACAGGATCACGCTGCGACAGTAGCGGCTGCCGACGCAGCGGCCCGAGTGACGGGCCGCCTACGATGCCCACATCGGCGCACCACTTCCTGCCCCTGTCGTGACGCCCGCGGGCTGGTACCCGGACCCGTGGACGCCCGGCGCCTACCGCTGGTGGGACGGCCGCGTCTGGACCGGGCACATCGCCCGACCCGTCGGCGCCGCCGGACCGGCGCGCAAGCCGCGCCTGCCGGCCTGGCTCAGCATCCCCGTGCTCGTCTGCCTGGTTCCGGTGGTGCCGTTGCTCGCCCTCTCGTTGATCAGGACCCCGGTGCCGGTCCTGGCGAGCTTCGTGCCGATCCTGTTCGTGGCCCCCGTGCTGATGTGGCTCGACCGCGTGGAGCCCGAGCCGCGGCCCGCACGCGTGCACGCCTTCCTGTGGGGCGCGACGGTGGCGATCCTGATCGCCGGGACGATCAACACGATCGTGGCCCTCGCCATCAGCGAGGTCGCCGCGGTGGTCGTGTCCGCACCGGTGATGGAGGAGACGATCAAGGGCCTCGCCGTCGTGTGGGCCCTGCGCCGCCGCGAGATCGACGGGCCGGTCGACGGGCTGGTGTACGCCGGGTGGGCGGCGCTCGGCTTCGCCGTCGTCGAGAACACGCAGTACTTCCTCGCCGCCTCGGACGACGGCGTGCTCGCCCAGACGTTCGTGGCGCGCGCGGTGCTCACCCCGTTCGCCCACCCGTTGTTCACGGTCTGGATCGGTCTCGCAGTCGGGGCGGCGGTGGCGACCGGCCGGAGCACGACCGCGGCCTGGTGGCGTGGCTGGGTGCCTGCGGTCCTGCTCCATGCCGCATGGAACGGTTCGCTCACCGCGGCGTCGGTCACCGGGGAGACGGGGATCATCGCCATCGCCGCGCTGGCCTTCGTGGCCATCTTCGTGGTGACGATCATCCAGGTGGTGCGGATGCGCCGCCGGGAGGAGCGGACCTTCGTCGCAGCCGTGCCGCTGCTGATCGACCGCTATGCGCTGCACCCCGACGAGATTCGACCCTACGGCCGCTGGCGCGAGGTCCACCGTGCCCGCCAGGCATTGCCCCGGCACCACCGCGCCGACTTCGACGACTTCCATGCCGCCCTCGCCCGCCTCGCCGCGCTGCACACCCGCTACGGGCGGCTCGATCCGGCCGATGAGGCCCGCCTGCACGCGCAACTGGAACGGGCACGCCGGGCACGCGCCCACCACTGAGCACGGCGGGTGCACCGGCCGACCCGGATTGGTAGTCTCGGTGCTCGTCCGGGCCACCTCGGTGGCTCGTGCGGGTGTAGTTCAATGGCAGAACATCAGCTTCCCAAGCTGAGAATGCGGGTTCGATTCCCGTCACCCGCTCCACACGAAACACCAGCTCAACGCCGGTTT
>DAINND010000412.1:0-2572 GCA_036736065.1 Ilumatobacteraceae bacterium | reverse complement strand
GGTCACCGACCGCGACGCCCCTGCGCCCACCCGGCTGTACGTGTTCCTGCTCGACGGCCTGCACCAGACCGAGCTGCTCGACCGGCTCGATCGCGACCCCGACTCGCTGCCCAACCTGCGCCGCCTCCGCGAGCGGGCAGCGCAGCTCGACGGTGGCTCGATCGTGAACTTCCCCTCGATCACGTGGCCCAGCCACACGGCGATCGTCACCGGCACCTGGTGCGGCCACCACGACGTGGTCAATCCCAGCTACTACCTGCGCCGCGAGGCGCGCACCGTCAGCCCGCAGGGCGCCCAGGTCGGCACCGAGGTCTATGCGAGCACCGCTGTCGAGAGCCTGTACGAGGCGTTCCACCGCGTCGACCCCGAGTGCGTGACCGCAGCCATCCACGCACCGTTCGGCCGCTCGGCCCACCACGCGGTGCTCGAGGGCCGCAACCTGTGCGACCGGTCTCGTCTGAAGGCGCTCACCGCCGAGCTCGCCGCCGACCAGCACCCGCGCTGGCCGGAGCACCCCGCCGTGGCCGCCGAGAGCCTGCTCGACACGCGTGGCGTCGCCCAGGTGGTCGATCTGTTCACCGGCGAGGGCCGAGTTCCACCGCGGCTCGTCTACCACGAGCTGGCCCTCACCGACGGGGCCGGCCACGACTACGGGCCACACGCCGACGGCATCGTCGACGCGCTCGACGAGTCGGACCGTCGCATCGGGCGGGTGCTGGCGATGCTCGACGAGCTCGGCCTGTTCGACGAGACCCTGTTCGTGGTGACGGCCGACCACGGGATGGCGCCGCAGGACGTGACGCTCGCGGCCAACCCGCCCGCCCCCGTGCTCGACAGTGGACTTGCCGCCGTGGTGGCCGAGCCGATGATCTGGCTGCGCGACCTGGCGGTCGTCGTCGCGCGCGCCGCCGACCATCGCACCGCGCGGGTCCTCGTGAGCGACAACGACGCCGACCATGACGACGAGCGACCTCCGATGGAGGGCGCCGAGGTGCTCGTGGAAGCCCACCGGCCCGGTGAGCGGGCGGTGGTGCTGGCACAGGGCCGCACCGACCGCTTCGGAGTGTTCGGCTTCCCCACTCCGAGCGATCTCGACAGCACCAGGATCGCCGTGTCGGTGACCGCGACCGCCCGCTCGCCGCGCCGGCTGCTGCTCGACGGCACCGCCCTCGCGCTCGACCTCCGCGCAGCGCTCTACTCGGTGGACGCGACACCGTCCCGCTGATACCCTGGGGGGTATGTGCAGACGGATCACGTGCAAACAATGCGGCAAGCCAGGTTGGGCCGGATGCGGCGCCCATGTCGAACAGGTCCTCGGCGATGTGCCCAAGGCGGCCCGCTGCCAGTGTCGCGAGCGGCCCGCGAAGGCCACGGCGGGGAGCACGACGGCCAAGCCGTCCCTTCGCGAGCGCCTCTTCGGCCGCTGAAGCTCGCCCGGCAGGGTCTCTGACAGCGCACCTCACGCAGAGGCGGCCCCGGTGCCGCGATCAGTGGCTGCGCAGCTCGGCAGCACGTGCCGCAGCCTGGAGGCAGCCGACGACGGCGTCGTCATCGACCGATCCGGCGTTCGCGTAGACCCGCCCGACCGTCGGCTCGTGAGGCACGAGCTCGAGCGCCACCACTCGCTCGACGTCGTCGGCGATGTGATCGGCCCACGGCTCCGGCGCGACAGGGACGGCGACGACGACCTGGGCCGCACCCAGACGGCGCACGATGCGGCATGCGGCCCGCACGCTCGACCCGCTCGTCACCACATCGTCCACCACGACCACGTGCCGACCATGCAACTCGGCCCGCGGCCGATCGCCGCGGAAGCGGTGCACCTGATGCGCGACTTCCAACGCCTCGATGCGTTCCAGGGCGGCCAGCTCGTCGCCGCTGACGCCGATCTGCTGCACGAGCTCGTCATCGACGACGCGGGCGCCCGACTCGCCGACGGCACCGACCGTCACTGCGGTGCCCGCACCGAGGTCGGCGACGATCCGCCGCACGACGACCACGTCGAGGGGCGCGCCGAGCACCTCGGCGACCTCGAGCGCGACCGGCACCCCGCCACGCGGCACGCCGAGCACCAGGTCGGCCCGCAGGCCGAGCTCGCGCAACTGCTCGCCGAGCCGTCTGCCGGCTTCACGACGATCGTGGTACACGACACACCTCCCAGCTCGCCGGCGCATGCCGACCCACCCAGTCAACCCTCCCCCGCCCACGCGGGCATGGGGCCGAAGGTCACCAGCGGGGCGTCCGAGGTCGTCAGCGGCTGCGGGCCAGTTCGCCCCGGAGCCGGGCGTCCGGCTGCGGGCGAGCCCCCAGATGCTCGATCACCCAGGCAGCGATGCGAGTGGCGTACTGCGCAGCCTCCACGGCCGAGCCGTGGCGCAAGTAGTGAGCGAGGAAGGAGCCTGCGAACGAGTCTCCGGCCCCCGTGGCGTCGACCAGGTTGTTGGTCGCCGGCGGGATGTGGGTGCTCCGACCGGCCTCGTGCACCAGGGCACCCTCGGCGTCGAGCTTGAGCATCACGAGCGCGCCCGGGTAGAGCTCGGCGAGCCGCGCCGCGATCGCCTCCGGCTCGTCG
>DAINND010000411.1:0-2584 GCA_036736065.1 Ilumatobacteraceae bacterium | reverse complement strand
CCGACGAGAAGATGTGGCAGCTGCCGCTGGCCCGCGAGTACCGCAAGCTGCTCGATTCGAACGTCGCCGACATGAAGAACATCGGCGGCCCCTACGGCGGAGCGATCACCGCCGCGCTGTTCCTGTCGGAGTTCGTCGGCGACACGCCCTGGGCGCACCTCGACATCGCCGGACCGATGGACGTCGATGCAGACGAGGGCTGGATGTCGCGTGGCGCCACCGGCTACGGCACTCGGCTGCTCATCGAGCTGGCCACCGGCTTCGGCGCGAAGTAGGGCCGTCCGAGCCGGTCACCGCGGCCGAGCGGTGCCGGTGCGGCGGATGCGTCGGACCCGACGGAGCACCACCAGCGTGGTGACGACGAGGACAGCGAGCAGCACGAGGGTGACCGTGCCCGATTGCTCCTGGGCGACGGCCACATTCGGGTCGATCGTCGTCGTCGTGCCGTCGAGGATGGCTGCCAGCATCGTCGGTCACGCTAGCGAGGCCTCCGGCGCCGCAGTGACGCACTCGGCCGCGACCTCGTCGGCGACGTCGGCAGCGACCGTCGGCAGCACGCCCAGGCCGAGGAGCTGCCGTTCGAGCGAGTCGAGCGCATCACCAGCGGCGACCATCGCGGCGGCGAGGATGCGCGCTCGGGCGACCTCGGCCTCCGGCGCGGTTGCGGCGCGCAGCCAGCTGCGGTGCGCGTCGCGGAGGTGGTCGGGCATGCGGGCGAGGTGGCGAGCGCTCACCGGGGGCAGCCGGCGCCGTACGGCGAGGCCACCGTCGACGGGCTGTGCTGCACCGAACAGCACACAGCGGTGCAGGGCGCGGGCGAACGGGTTGAGGGTGCCGCGGCTGTAGCCGAGGCCGAGCGCCTTGGCGGTCTGCTCGAGGTCGAGCTCATAGCCGCCGGGGTAGTGGTCGAGGCCGTCGACCACGCGGCGCAGCAGCCAGGTCGCCGTGGGGCCGAGGATGTTCAGCCAGAACATCTCCACGTACGGCGAGCGCGGGTCGTAGCCGATCGGGTCGACGACGTCATCGTGCCAGGGCACGATGACCAGCGTCGGCTCGTCAAGCGTGGGGTCGGTGATGGTGGACGGCATACGGCCTCCTGGGCGGTCGACGGTGGGGGGACAGTTGGGAGCACTGATGGCACCGAGTCGCCGCCGGACGGGAAACGTGGGCCACACTGGGGCTGTGACGATCGAGCTCGCCAGGCAGTGGCTGACCGAGTCGGCCAAGGTGGTGGTGCTCACCGGTGCCGGCATCTCGACCGACTCGGGGATCCCGGACTTCCGCGGCCCGAACGGGTTGTGGACCCGCGACCCGGCGGCGGAGAAGGCCTCGACACTGCAGCACTACCTCGCCGACCCGGAGGTGCGCCGTGTCGCGTGGCGGAACCGGGTGTCGAACCCGGCGTGGCACGCACAGCCGAATGCCGGCCACCGGGCACTCGTCGCGCTCGAGCGCAGCGGTCGGCTGCACGCGCTGGTGACGCAGAACATCGACGAGCTGCACCAGCGCGCCGGCCACGACCCGCTGAAGGTGATCGAGGTGCACGGCACGATGTGGTGGAGCCGGTGTTGGACGTGCGGCGACCGTCGCCCGATGGCCGAGACCCTCGAGCGGGTGCAGGCCGGCGACCCGGATCCGAGCTGCCTGGTCTGTGCCGACGAGGGCCGCATCGTCGGCCCGGACGACGGCATCTTGAAGAGCGCCACGATCTCGTTCGGCCAGGCGCTGGTGCCCGAGGTGATCGACGCGGCGATGCGCGCTGCGGACGAGTGCGACCTGTTGCTGGCCGTGGGCTCGACACTGTCGGTGTTCCCGGCGGCGAACGTGGTGCCGCGCGCCAAGGCTGCCGGAGCGCGGGTGGTGATCGTCAACGGCGAGCCCACGCGGATGGACCGCTACGCGGACACCGTGCTGCTCGGGCAGATCTCCGAGCTCCTGCCGGCACTGGTGCCGGCACCCGGCGCGAGCAGGTGAGGGAATCCCGACCGGTCCGGTAGGCTTTCGCCCATGCCGACGTTCCGCGACCTGCTTGCCGCCGCCAAGGCGGAGAGCACCGAGATCGACACCGGTGCCGCTGCCGAGCGCATCGCCGCCGGGGCCGTGGTGCTCGACGTGCGCGAGCCCGACGAGTACGACCAGGGGGCACTCACCGGGGCGATCCACATCCCCCGTGGCCACCTCGAGGCCCAGATCGAGAACCGCCTCACCGACAAGTCGGCCGAGGTGGTCGTCTACTGCGCTGGTGGTGTGCGCAGCGCGTTCGCCGCCAAGACACTCGGCGAGCTCGGCTACACGAACGTGTTGTCGATGGCCGGTGGCTTCGGCCGGTGGAAGGACGAGGGCCGCCCGTGGAAGGCGCCTGTGGTGCTCAGCCCGGACCAGCGCAACCGCTACCAGCGCCACCTGCTGCTGCCCGAGGTCGGGGTGGAGGGCCAGGCCAAGCTGCTGGGCGCGAAGGTGCTGATGCTCGGCGCCGGCGGTCTGGGCTCGCCCGCAGCGCTCTACCTGGCCGCGGCCGGCATCGGCACCATCGGCATCGTCGACATGGACGAGGTGGACGCCTCGAACCTGCAGCGCCAGATCC
>DAINND010000410.1:0-2600 GCA_036736065.1 Ilumatobacteraceae bacterium | reverse complement strand
CGCTGCCTGCAGATGCCGGAGCGACGGCCGCGACCAGCTCGAGGTCGGTCGCGCCGTGCACGGCTGCGCACACCTCCCGGCCCATCCGCCCGCCGGCGCCCACCACTCCAACCCGGATCGTCATGGTCGTCGAGGGTAGCCGCGGCGCACGGCGCGTCGACCAGGCAGCCAGTGGCTGCCCCGGATCAGCCGCCGAAGTACACCTCGCGGAGGCGGTCGTACGTGCCGTCCTCGCGCAGGTCGAGCAGGGCCTGGTTGACGAGCTCCACCACGGGGCTGTCGTTCGGGAAGGCGATGCCGTACGACTCCGGCTTCAGCACTGCGCCCGCCAGGCGGACTCCATCGATCTCACCGAGCAGGTACTCGAGGATCGCCCGGTCGAACACGATGGCGTCGTACTCCCCCTCTGCGACAGCTCGGAAGGCCTCGACCGAGTCGCTCTGCAGCTCGGGATCGATGCCGTTGGCGCGCAGGAAGGCTTCGGAGGTGGTGCCCTCGATCGTCACCACGCGGCGGTCGTAGAGGTCGCCGACGCTCGTGATGTTGGCCTCGATCCGCTCGACAGTGAGGCTCGAGGTCACCTCCGCGGTCAACGTGGCGACGAGCAGCACGCCGAACAGCATCCAGAAGATGGTGACGATCCGTGAGGCCACACGCGACGGCACCTTGTCGCCGTAGCCGATGGTGAACAGGGTGACCGTGGCCCACCAGATGCCGTCGAAGAACCCCGACCAGCCACGCTCGCCGAAGTGCTCGTTGCGCCGCCGCTCGAGCAGCCAGATCAGCGTGCCGGCGAGCAGCGTCGCCACGAGCAGGATGCCGAGCAGGGTGATCAGGCCAGGTGACACCACGTTGCGGAGGATGTCGGTGAAGCCGGACTCGGCTGCGGAGTCGGCGACACCGATCTGGATGCCTGACTCGAACATCGGCTGGCTGAAGTCGACCGAGCGCTCGCGCTCCGCGGTGATGCTGATCGCACCGATGGCGACGTCGGCCTCACCGCTCTGGACCGCGGCCAACTGGGCGCGCACGTCGGGCACTTGGACGAACTCGAGCTCGACACCGCCGCGTCGGGCGATCTCCTGGGCGAGCTCGACGCTGAAGCCGCGATAGGAGCCGTCCTCCTCCTGGATCACGAAGGGCTCGCGCAGACGCACCGCCACCCGGATCGGGCCGTCGATCTCCTCGACGGCCGGTTCCGTCGGTGGCTCGGTCTGGGCAGCTGCACTACCCGGTCCAACGCCGACCATGACCATCGCAAGCAGCGCGACGAACCACACTGCGAGGAATCGCTCCCGACGCTTCCGCACGGGCGGCAATCTAGCAGGGACGTTCAGCGTGGCCCCACCGAGACCACGATCGGGTCCACGGCGAAGACGCGTTCGAGCACCCGCCGGGTGTCCGCGAGCCCGACGTCGAGCCAGCGGCGGATCTGCTCGTCGACCGGCGGGATGTGGCCCCGCGTGCACAGCAGTGCACCGTTGCGGCTCATGCGCGAGCCGGTGTCCTCGAGGCCGAGGGCGAATGTGCCGGTGAGCGCGCCGTGGGCGATCTCGAGCTCGTCGGAGGTGATCCCGGCACGGCGGAGCAGCTCGAGCTGCTCGGCGACGAGCTCGAGCACCTCGTCGACATGGTGTGGCGAGGTGCCTGCGCTGATGGTCCAGGCGCCGCAGTCGGCGTAGCTCGTGGCGAACGAGGCGATGCCGTAGACGAGGCCGCGCTGCTCGCGGACCACGTCGAACAGCCTGCTCGACAAGCCACCGCCGAGGACGTGGTTGACCACGTCGAGCGCCTCGCGGTCCTCGTCGTCACGAGCGAGGCCCCGTCCACCCCAGACGAGGTGGACCTGCTCGGTGTCGTCGACGATGCGCCGACCCGAGCCCACCTCGACCGGCGCCTGCCGGGCCAGGCGGCCATCGCCACCCGGCACGCCGGCGAACGCAGCCTCGACCAGCGCCAACATCTCGTCGTGGGGACGCGGCCCGGCGACCGACACCACCATCGAGCCGGCGCGATAGTGCTCGGCGAAGAAGCTCCGGATCTCCTCGGCCGGCATCGCCTCGATCGACGGACGGGTCCCCGCCGTCTCCCTGCCGAGCGGGTGGCCGGTGAACAACTCCTCGGCGAACGCCCGATGGGCGACGTCGTCGGGGCTGTCGTCGTCCATGGCCATCTCTTCGAGGATGACCTGCCGCTCGGTGTCGACGTCGTCGTCGCGCAACGCCGGGGCCGTCACGATGTCACCGAGCAGGTCGACGGCGATCGACGCGTGGCGTTCGGGCACCCGGGCGACGAAGGCCGTGTACTCCTTGCCGGTGAACGCGTTGATGTCGCCACCGCAACGATCGATGGCCCGAGAGATGTCGAGCGCCGAACGAGTCGCCGTGCCCTTGAACAACAGGTGCTCGAGGAAGTGGCTCGCCCCGCTGCGCGCATCGGTCTCGTCGCGCGCCCCCACCCCGACCCAGGCCCCGGCGGCCACCGAGAGCGTGCCGGGCACGTGCTCGGTGACCACGCGCAGGCCGTGGTCGAGGTGGGTGATGCGCAGCTCGGTCACGATGGGCCGGTGATCGACGCTCGGCGTCAGCGACGGCGGCGAC
>DAINND010000409.1:0-2629 GCA_036736065.1 Ilumatobacteraceae bacterium | reverse complement strand
TCCAGGGCAGGTCCTTGTCGACACGCGGCTCGCCGGGCAGGCCGAGGACCTGTTCGCCCAGGATGTTGCGCATGATCTCCGACGTGCCACCCTCGATCGAGTTGGCCCGGGCGCGCAGGAAGGCGTGGCGGATGCCGTGCTCGAGGCCGTCGACCGACAGGTTCTCGGGCCGCCGGAACGTGTAGTCGAAGCCCACCAGCCCTTCGGCGCCGAGCAGGTCGATGCCGAGCTCGCTCACCTTCTTGTTGAAGTCGGCGAGAGCCAGCTTGGCGATCGACCCCTCGGGCCCCGGGTTGCCGGCCTTGGCCGCAGCGCCGGCTCGCGCGTTGGTGAGTCGCAGCGTCTCGGCCCGGCACCACAGGCGCATCACCTGGTCGCGTCGGGCTGCCCCCCGCTGGTCGGCGGGCAGTGCCTTCCAGATGTCGCGCCCGGCATCCATCGGGCCGCGGCGCCGTCCCCCGGCGGCGGAGCCGAGCGACACCCGCTCGGTCATCAGCGTGGTGAGTGCCACCCGCCAGCCCTCGCCCTCGGCACCGATGCGCATCGAGTCGGGCACACGGGCATCGGTCATGTAGACCTCGTTGAACTCGGCCTCGCCGGTGATCTGGCGCAGCGGACGCACCTCCACGCCGGGCGCGCGCATGTCGAGCGCGAAATAGGTGAGGCCCTTGTGCTTGGGCTGGTCCGGGTCGGTGCGGGCCACGAGCATGCCCCAGTCGCCCAGGTGGGCCAGGGTGTTCCACACCTTCTGGCCGTTCACCACCCACTCGTCGCCGTCGCGCACCGCCCGCGTGCCGAGCCCGGCGAAGTCCGATCCGGCGCCCGGCTCACTGAACAGCTGGCACCACCGCTCTTCGCCGGTGTACATCGGTCGGAGGAAGCGGTGCTTCTGCTCGTCGGTGCCATGGGTGACGATCGTCGGTCCGGCGAGGGCGATGAAGAACGTCGACGGGTCCTGCGGCGCGGCGCCGGCGGCCCGGCAGCGCTCCTCGACGAGGCGGTTCAGGGCGGGCCGCACGCCGAGGCCGCCGAAGCCGCTGGGGAAGTGCACCCAGGCCAGCCCATGGTCGTAACGCGCACCACGGAAGGTGACGTTGTCGACCTGGCGCGGGTCGATCTCGGCCAGCAGCCGCTCGAGGGCCTGCTCGACCCGAGCGCGCTCGGGGTCGTGGGTCGTGACGGTGTCGGGAGCGATCGCGGTGTCGGCCATGTGTCGCAGTCTCGCGGTGATGCGCCCCGGGCATCAAGGGTGGTGTCGCTCCCGACCTGCTCCTGGCACCTGTGGGCCGCCTCCGGACGGTCACGGGGTGTGGCGGCGCGGAGAGGGCCTGAACACGCCGGTTGACGTTCGTTGACCGGAGCGGCACGGGTGCGAGGAAGGCATCGAGTGGCACTGAGCAGACGACAATTCGTGGTGCGCACCGCGGGTGCCGCCCTGGGCGGCCCGGCGCTGCTCGCGCTCGTCTCCGCCCGCCCGGTCGACGCCGGTGTGCCCGTGGCAGCAGCCGGTGCCAGCCCGTACGGGCCGCTCGGGGCCGAGCCGGACCAGAACGGCCTGCTGCTCCCGGCAGGCTTCACCTCGCGCGTCGTGGCCGTCGCTGGTGAGCCGGTGGGGGCGACGTCGTACGTCTGGCCACCCCGTCCCGATGGCGCGGGCGTCGTGCCCACCGGCGACGGGGGATGGTGCTACGTCTGCAACAGCAACGTGATCTCGATGGCCGCGGCCGGCAGCGTGTCCGGCCTTCGGTTCTCGCCGGCCGGGGAGCTGGTCGACGCCTATCTGGTCGCGAACGGATCGCGCGCCAACAGCGGTGGCGCCATGACGCCGTGGGGCACCTGGCTGAGCGTGGAGGAGGACCCGCTCTACGACCAGGGCCTGGTGTGGGAGGGCGACCCGGCCGGTGTCGAGCTGGCTCGACCGCTCCCGGCGCTCGGGCGGTTCAGCCATCACTCGGCGGCGGTCGACCCGGTCGAGGGTCGTGTCTACCTCACCCAGTCCCACCCGTTCGGACTGCTCTACCGCTTCACGCCCACCCGTGCGGAGGACCTGTCCGAGGGCGTGCTCGAGGCCTGCATCGTCGATGGGGCCGGAGCGGTGAGCTGGTCGGTCGTGGCCGATCCACTCGGCAGCACGACCCGCACCCGTGACCAGGTGCCCGGCGCCACGGTGTTCGCCCAGGGCAGCGGGGCATGGGTCCACGGCGACTGGCTCTACGTCGCCACCGAGCTCGACCACGCGGTCCACGGCATCGATCTGCGCGCGCAGCGCTACCGGCGGGTCTGGCAGGGCGATCCGGGTGGCGTGCTCTCGAACTGCGATGTGCTCGGCGGGTTCGCCGAGAGCGGCGACCTGCTGGTGGGCCGCCACGGACCTGCCCGTGAGCTCGTGCTCATCACCGCGGCGGGAGCGGTGGCCCCGCTCGTACGGCTCAGCGGGGCCGTGCACGAGGGCTCGCGCCTCACCGGCCCGGTGTTCGACCCGTCGGGCACGAGGCTCTACGTCTCGTCACAGCGGGCCACGACGGCCAAGGCGCTCGGCGCCAGCGTGCCGGGGCTCGACGAGACTGATTTCGCCTACGGGGTGTCCTACGAGATCACCGGACCTTTCGTCGGTGCTGCGAGCACGGTG
>DAINND010000408.1:0-2659 GCA_036736065.1 Ilumatobacteraceae bacterium | reverse complement strand
TGCTGCTCGCCAACCATCCCCTCGACTGCCCGGTGTGCGACAAGGGCGGCGAGTGCCCGCTGCAGGACCAGACGCTCGCCTACGGCCCGGGTGAGAGCCGGTTCGTCGAGGAGAAGCGCCACTACGAGAAGCCGATCCCGATCAGCGACCTCGTGTACCTCGATCGCGAGCGCTGCATCCTGTGCGACCGCTGCACCCGCTTCGCCGACGAGGTCGCCGGTGACGCGCTGATCCACTTCATCCGCCGTGGCAACGCCACCGAGGTGAACACGTTCCCCGACGAGCCCTTCGCCAGCTACTTCAGTGGCAACACCGTGCAGATCTGCCCGGTCGGCGCGCTCACCGCCAAGCCCTACCGGTTCAAGGCTCGGCCGTGGGACCTCGAGCAGACCGAGAGCACCTGCACCACGTGCGCCGTCGGGTGCCGGGTGGTCGTGCAGTCGAGCCGTGACGAGCTCGTGCGCTACCTCGGCGTCGACAGCGATCCCGTGAACTGGGGCTGGCTGTGCGATCGGGGCCGGTTCGACTTCGAGGCCGTCGAGAGCGACGAGCGGCTCACCACACCGCTCGTGCGGACGGCCGACGGCCTCGTGCCGACCAGTTGGAACGCTGCACTCGCTGCTGCGGCGCAGCTCGTCGCTGACGCCCGCGACGCCGGCGGGCCGACGAGCATCGCGGTGCTCGGTGGTGCCCGTGGCACCAACGAGGACGCCTTCGCGTGGGCCCGCCTCGCCCACGAGGTGATCGGCACGCCGAACACCTACCCGCAGCTCGGCGACGGGTTGCCGGCGGCCGTCCTCGGCCTGCCCCGGGCGACGATCGACCAGGCTGCGTCAGCGGCCACGATCGTGCTCCTCGGCCCCGACCTGAAAGACGAGCTCCCGGTGCTCTACCTGCGTCTGCGCGACGCGGTGGAGAAGCGGCGCAGCCGGATCATCGAGTTCTCGCCGCTGTCCACCGGCATGTCGCGCTACGCCTGGAAGAGCGTGCGCTACGAGCCGGGCATGCAGGCGTCGGTCGTGGCCTCCACGCTCGCCGACCCGGCGGTCGCCGCGCAGTTGGCCCGTGGGCCGGTGGTGGTCGTCGCCGGACGGTCGAACCTTGCCGAGACCTCGGCGGCGACGCTCGCCGCGCTCCAGCAGGTCCTCGATGCAGCCCCCGGAGCCACGGTCCTGCCGGCGTTCCGCCGCGGCAATGTGGTCGGCGCGCTGCTCGCCGGGCTCAACGACGCTGGCGGTGGGCTGACGACCCGCGGCATGCGCGAGGCAGCCGCGGGCGGTCGGATCGAGTGCCTGGTGCTGCTCGGCGCCGACCCGCTCGCCGACTTCCCCGACACCGACCTCGCCCGACGCGCCCTGGCCGGCGCCCGCCGGGTGATCGCAGTCGACACCTTCCTCACCTCGAGCTCGCAGAAGGCCGACATCGTGCTGCCTGCAGCGGCCTATGCCGAGAAGGCGGGCACGACGACCAACCTGGAGGGACGTGTCACCACGCTCACCCAGAAGGTGACCCCGGCCGGTACCAGCCGCCCGGACTGGATGATCGCCGCCGGGCTGGCCCGTGCGCTCGGCGCCGACCTCGGCATCGAGTCGGTCGAGCACCTCACGGCAACCCTCGCCGAACAGGTGGAGGCGTTCGCCGGCATCACCCCAGACGCCCTGGCGTCGAGCCCCGACGGCATCGTCGCCGGAGCGCCGGCGGGGGTCAGTGGGCTCGACACCGCAGGCGCCGGAGTCGCCGAGCGCAATGCCTACGACTACCGGCTCGTCGTCACCCGCACGCTCTACGACCAGGCTGTCGGCACCGCCAAGAGCCCGTCGCTGGCCCATCTCGCCGAGCCCGCCTGCTTGCACATGCACCCGCTCGACATCGAGCGCTCGAGTGTGGTCGCTGGCGCCGACGTCAAGCTGGTGAGCTCCCGTGGCTCCGTGGTGCTGCGCGTCGAGCCCGACGACCGTGTGGTGCGTGGCACGGTGTGGGTGCCGTTCAACCATCCCGGGCCAAACATCGGCGAGCTGATCGACAGCCAGGCTGCGGTCACCGACGTGCGCGTGGAGAACATCTGATGCTGGCGCTCGACCCGCTGCTGATCGGGGACATCGACCTCGTCGACATCCTCATCGTGCTCCTCAAGGTCGTGCTCGTCTTCGTGGTGGGCCTCGTCGCCACGATGCTGATGGTCTGGTTCGAGCGCAAGGTCGTCGCCGGCATGCAGAACCGGATCGGCCCGAACAAGGCCGGCCCGTTCGGCATCCTGCAGACGCTCGCCGACGGCATCAAGCTGTTCTTCAAAGAGGACCTCGTCCCCGAGCGCGCCGATCGGTTCGTGTTCAAGCTGGCGCCCTACCTGTCGTTCGTCCCCGCCTTCTTGGTGTGGGCCGTCATCCCGCTCGGTGGCGATTTCAGCAACGGCAAGGACGGCACCATCGTGCTGTTCGGTCGCGAGACACGGGCGCAGCTTGCCGATCCGCAGGTGGGCGTGCTGCTGCTGCTCGCCCTCAGCGGCATCGCGGTCTACGGCATCATGCTCGCCGGTTGGGCATCGGGCTCGAAGTACCCGCTGCTCGGCTCGGTGCGCGCGTCCGCCCAGCTCCTCAGCTACGAGGCGACCTTTGGTCTCGCGATCGTCGGCGTGCTCGTCTGGTCGGGCACGTTCTCG
>DAINND010000407.1:0-2716 GCA_036736065.1 Ilumatobacteraceae bacterium | reverse complement strand
TGTAGATCGCGGTGGGCCACCCGAGGCAGGTAGCCCTGAGCGCGCAACCAGGCGGCAAGCTCCTCGACGATCGCCACGGAACGGTGCCGACCGCCCGTGCAGCCGATCGCGATCGACAGGTAGCTCTTGCCCTCGGCACGGTAGGCCGGCAGGAGCAGCGCGAGCAGGTGCTCGTAGCGGGTCAGGAACTCGCCGGTGGCAGGCTGGTCGAGCACGTAGTCGCGCACCGCCGGGTCGAGGCCGGTCTGGGGTCTCAGCTCCTCGACCCAGTGCGGGTTGGGCAGGAAGCGCACGTCCATCACCAGGTCGACGTCGAGTGGCATGCCGTACCGGAATCCGAACGACGACACGGAGATCTGCATGGTCTCCGAGCCCTGGTCGGTGGCGAAGGTCGAGACCATGAACGACTTCAGCTGGTGGACGTTGAAGTCGCTCGTGTCGACGACGACGTCAGCCTCGGCCTTGACCGTCTCGAGGGCCAGCCGTTCACGCTCGATCGCTTCGGCCACACCGATGGTGCCGTCGTCGAGCGGATGGCGCCGACGAGTGCCCGCATAGCGCCGCACCAGCTCCGGCGTCGAGGCGTCCAGGAACAGCACGCGCACCCGATGATCGGCGCGGAGTCGGCGGACCGCGTCACGCACCCGCTCGGGGTGCGCTGTCGGGCCCACCACCAGGCCGAGACGGTCGAACGAGCTCGTGTCGCTGCCGAGCTCGACCACCTTGTCGAGCAGCTCGATCGGCAGGTTGTCGACGACGAACCAGCCGAGGTCCTCGAGGTCGTCGGCCGCCTGCGAGCGGCCTGCTCCCGACAGGCCGGTGATGACGAGGATGTCGGTCACGCAGGTGACTGTAGGTGACCGACCTTGCGCGTCCGGAGATACAGCAGCCGTGGGATCGTGGCGGCCTCGGCGTACTCGCTCGCGCGATCGACGAACCCCGGCGGTGGCGCCGGCTCGAGCATCCGCTCGACGAGCAGGCCGTGGTCGGCGAGCGCGTTGACGTAGCGGCTCAGTGGGCGATGGATGAACGGGATGTACACGCCCTTCTCGACCTCTTCGATGGTCTCGTCCTCGATCAGGTAGGGACCGATGCGCCAGTACTGCTCGGGCGGATCGAGCACCTGGTCGTCGATCCACCCGCTGTTCGGCGTCTGCAGCAGCGGGTGGTTGAGGAAGAAGCAGAACCTGCCGCCGGGCACCAGCACGCGGGCGACCTCCGCGATCGCCTCGTCGACATCACGGATGTGCTCGAAGACGAGGCAGGCGACCACGGCGTCGAAGCTGCGGTCGGCGAAGGGCAGCGCCGCGGCACCGGCCCGCGCCACGTGGACCCCACCGCCGCGCTCGGCGGCGACACGAACCTGGTTCCAGGTGGGGTCGACGCCGACCACGAGCCCGGCGCCGATCGCCGACGCAAGGCGCCCGACCTGGCCGTCGCCGCACCCCACGTCGAGGACGGTCGTCGACCCGGCGAGCTCGGCAGCGGCCAGGGGCAGGATCTGCTCGGTGTACTCGGGATCGGCGCCGTCGGTGAACCCCTCGATCCACCACTCGGCGTGGGTCTCCCACAGCTGGTCGCGCTCCATGCGGCCAGGGTACGGGGTCGCGGCCTAGGGTCCCAGCCATGGATCTGGCTGTGTGGACCTCCTACGAGCGCGACTGGGACGAAGTGCTCGACAACGCGCGCTGGGCAGAGGCCAACGGCCTGCAGGGCTTCTGGTACGCCGACCACTTCATGCCGAACACCGACGACGACGCGCCGAGCGCCGGGCCGGCGCTCGAGTGCTGGACGGTGCTCGCCGCGGTCGGCGCCCTCGTGCCCCGGCTGCGGCTCACGTCGATGGTGTCTCCGATCACCATTCACCACCCGGTGGTCCTGGCCAAGCGTGCCGCCACCACCGCAGCGATCGTGGGTGAACGGGTGGTCCTCGGCCTCGGCGCCGGGTGGCAGGTCAACGAGCACCGGGCCTACGGATTCGATCTGCCCGCTCCCGGGGCACGGGTGTCACGGTTCGAAGAGGCGATCGAGGTGATCCACCGCTTGCTGCACGACGACGTCAGCGACTTCGCCGGTGAGCACTATCGGCTCGACGCGGCCCCCTTCGCACCCCGGCCGCACCTGCCCATCATGGTGGGTACGGGCAGCCCGCGGATGGCCCGCATCACGGCGCAGTGGGCTGACGAGTGGAACACCTGGGGCAACCCCGACGAGCTGCGCCGACGCACCGAGATCTGGCAGGAGGGCTGCGCGGCCGTCGGCCGCGACCCCGGAACCATGCGCCGGTCGGCCCAGGCGCTGGTCTTCCTCACCGACGACGACGCCACCCGCGACGCGATCCGGGCGATGGCTCCGGCCGACCGAACGCTCGCAGGCGGTCCGGCGGAGCTGACCGAGTTGATCGGCACCTACGTCGATGCCGGGGTCGACGAGTTCGCGATCCCGGACTTCACCCTCGGTCGCAGCCGCGCCGAGCGGCGCGAAACTCTCGAGCGGTTGCGCGCCGACGTGCTCGGGGCCTTCCTCCCGCCCTCCTGACGCCCCCGGCCTGCAGCGCAGCGCCGAATCGACCTCCCCCTCACCGCACGGGGTCAGCGGGGAGCGCACCAGGTGCGGGCCAGGGCCGCGAGCGCCTGCACGGACTGCCGCCGGCCTGCCGTCGCCACCCGCTCATCGGGCCCGCCCCCCGCGCCACCAGCCGGGCCGTGGACAACGG
>DAINND010000406.1:0-2719 GCA_036736065.1 Ilumatobacteraceae bacterium | reverse complement strand
ATGGAGTTGACCCCGGGTGACGGACACCGATTTCGAGGCGGGCTGGTGCTCGTCTCGGAAGGAGTCCCGATGCCTGAGGCGGCAGCGCCCCGCGGAAAGGACGCTCCTCCTGAGGCGCATCTGCCAGAGTTCCGTCAACGTGCTGTCGATCTCGCTCGAGCGAGGGCGAAGCCGATCGCTGAGATCGCGAGGGATCTCGGGATCTCGGAGTCCTGTCTGCGTCGCTGGATGGACCTGGCCGACGTGGTAGACGGTCACAGGCCAGGCCTGACATCTGATGAGCGTGCCGAGATGGTGCGGTGTTGTTGCGGGGTGAGTCCCATCACGTGGTGGAGGAGGCGGCAGCCATCGCCGGGGTGTCGCCGCACTCGCTCGAGAGGTCAGAGCGCGCCGCTGGCGATCAGTGTGATCGCCTGGCGGCAGGTGCGGTCGAAGGCGTCTGCGGCCATGTGCAGATGCTCGACCGGGGTGTCCTCTTCCTTGGTGTGGCTGAGGCCGTTGGTCGAGCTCGAGAAGATCATCACCGTCGGCACCTCGCGGGCCATTTCGCTCGCGTCGTGCAGCGCACCACTTGGCAGTTCGACGTCGTGACCCTCCACCTCGCGCACCGCGGCGCGGGCCGCGTCGAGCAGCAGCGGATGGAACGGCATCGGTGGGATGCGGAAGATGTGCTCCCACTCGATCGTGCAGCCCTCGGCCTCGGCCGCCGCGGCAGCGGCCTCGTGGGCCTCGCGGAACATCGCGGCGAGCGCATCGGCGTCGATGTGGCGCATGTCCATCGTGATGCGCGTCTCGCCGGCCACCGCCGTCACCACCCCCGGCCAGCACTGGGCGTGGCCCACCGTGGTCACGCCGCCGTGGCGCTCACCGATCTCGGCGATCGCCAGCGCGAACCGTGACGCGGCACGGAAGCTGTCGCGGCGCATCTCCATCGGCATCGTGCCGGCATGCGCGGCCTGGCCACGGAACACCAGCCGTTCACGTTCGATGCCCTTGGTGCCGGTGACCGTGCAGATGCCCAGCCCCATCGACTCGAGCACCGGGCCTTGCTCGATGTGCACCTCGACGTAGGCCTTCACGTCGGCCATACGGGTGCGGGCACCGTCGAGCCGGTCGAAGTCGACGCCGTGCGCGGCGAGCACCTCGGGCAGGCGGTTGCCCTCCTTGTCGGCCAGACCGCGGAGCACCTCGATGTCGAGCGTGCCGACACTGGCGGCCGAACCGAACAGGCTGCGGCTGAACCGGGCGCCCTCCTCGTCGGCCCAGTCGACCAGGGCCACGCTCCCCGGCGGGGTGCCCTCGGCGGCGAGCGCCCGCAACAGCTCGAGGCCGGCCATCACGCCCAGCGCCCCGTCGAGCCACCCGCCCTTGGGCACGCTGTCGAGGTGCGACCCGACCACCAGCATGTCGGGCCGCTCGCCACGCAGCACGGCCCACAGGTTGCCCGCCTCGTCGGTGTCGACCTCGACCGGCAGCGTGGCGAGGTGCTCGCGCAGCAGCGCCCGGGCCTCGAGCCACTCGGGGGTCCAGGCCAGGCGTCGGCTGCCCTCCGGGCCACCGGTGCGGTCGGCCAGTTCGCGCAGGTCGGCCACGACCCGCTCGGGATGGAAGGTGCTCGTCGAGACGCTCATGGGCGAGAAGCTACCGCGGGCGCTGCGACCGGTGGGAGTGGCACCGGGCCTGCGAGGTGCCGTCGTGGGAGCTGCGGTGTGGCGATCAGATGACTTCGACCGAGACTCCCGGTGCATGTGCTGCCAGTGCTTCGATGTCGGCTCTGTCTCCGGTGAGGACGGTGCCGCCCGGCTCGGCAAGCGCCACGACGAGGGCGTCGACGGCCGAGCCGGTTCGGGCGCGACGCCTGAGCTCGGCAGCTCGCCGGGCGATGTCGGGTGAGACCTCGGCCTGGATGATGCAGGTCTTGAGGAAGCGGTTCGTGTTGGCGTCCCGGGCTGGATCGCCGTGGAGCGACTCGACGAGCACCATCGTCGGCACGATCGGGGGCCAGAGCCCCTCGTCGACCAGGGATCGGATGAGGGCGAGCGCAGGTTTCGTGCGCGACGACAGGCGGGTGAGGCCGCCGCTGTCGAGGATGAGCATGTCAGCCGGCCTGGCCGAGGCCTCGCTCGCGGACGCGCCGGGCGATGGCCTCCGCATGCGTGCGTTGGCGGGCGGTGGGCTCTCCGACCTCGGCGGCAAGCTCCTCGAGATAGGTCCTCGTCTCGTCGAGAGCGTCTTGGCGTTCCAACTCGGCACGAAGTGCGATCTGCAGGAGCTCGGACGCCGGGAGCCCACGTCGCTTCAGCTCATCGTGCAAGTCGTCGGGGAGATAGACCTGAAGCCGCGGCATACGCCTAAGTATACGCCTATCGACCGTCCGGCGCAACGCGCCGGCACGGTCCCGACGATCGCCTCCGCGTCAGCGGAAGCGGTTGATGTCGCCGTGCATCACCAGCACGAACGCTTCGGCGGCGCCGGCCGGCACGTCGAGCAGTGCCGGATCCGCGTCGCCCTCGGCGGCATAGATGCGCACCTCGTCCCAGGCCCGGCCGTCGCCGAGCACGGTGGCCTCGACATCCATGTGGCTGAGCACCGGGAGGTCGGCCACGGGCACGGCGTCGGGCCCGACACCCTCGGCACGGCGCCGCCCCTGCACCAGCAAGCGCGCCGGCCGCCCCTCGCCCGAAGCGTCAGTGGCAGGGCGCGGCGCACAGGCCATCAC
>DAINND010000405.1:0-2726 GCA_036736065.1 Ilumatobacteraceae bacterium | reverse complement strand
TGCCCGAGCCGCCGCCCGCCGAGCTCGCCCCGAGCTGCGCCGAGGCCGGCGTGCTCGGCGTGCTGCCCGGCATCATCGGCAGCATCCAGGCGCTCGAGGTGATCAAGCTGATCCTCGGCTTGGGCGACTCGCTGGCCGGGCGCATCCTGGCCGTCGACACCACCGAGATGACGTTCCGCACGTTCAAGCTGCAGCGCGACCCGGACAACCCGGTCACCTACGCCAACCGTGACCGGATCGTCATCAAGGAGCTCGACGGGCTCTGCGCCCCGGGCCTGTCGCACTGACGGAGGGGACCGGTCGCCAGCTGGCGGCGTCCGTCAGGCTGCGGCCACCTCGAGCGCGTCGGGGCGGGTGAGCACCTCGCGCTCTTGGATCAGCACGCCGGTGATCACCAGCGCCGCTCCAGCAAGGTCGACCCACGACGGGATCTGGTCGAGCGCGATCGCCCCCACGATCATCGCCGTCACCGGCAACAGCGCCAGCAACAACGCGAAGCGGCGCACGGGGATGCGCCGCAGCACGTGCTGGTCGATGCCGTAGCCGACCACGTTCGACAGCAGCCCCACCAGCAGGCCGGCCAACAGCCACGAGGGGTTGCCGATGGCCGTGCCGAGGCCGGAGGCGCCGAAGGGCAGCAGCACCAGCACGCCGAAGGCCATGCCCAGCGCGAGGCCGGCCAGGCCTCGGTCGAGGGACGCGACCGTCCGCCCGATCATGATGTAGGCCGCCCACAGCGCCGAGGCGAGGAAGACGAACAGCAGACCGAGCGGTTCGCTGTCGATCTCGACGCCGGAGAGCACGACGACCCCGATCACTGCCAGGACCAGCGCCAGCGTGTTGCGCCGGGTGCGGGTGAAGGCGGCGGCGACGGCGATGGGGCCGATGAACTCGATGACCACGCCCTTGCCCAGGTCGATGCGCTCGATGGCGAAGTAGAACGTGACGTTCATCAGCGCAGTGGTGGCGCCGAACACCGCCGCCAGGCCGAGGTCACGCCGGCTCCAGCCCCGTTGCTGGCGCCAGGTGAACGCCAGCAGGACGGCCGCCGCGCCGATGACCCGCAGCAGCGCCACCGTGCCGGCCGACAGGTCGTCGAACAGCGAGATGGCGATGGCCGCGCCCGTGTACTGCGAGATCCCCGACAGGGCGAACAACGCCTCGGGGGAGAACCGGTCGAGCCGGCTCGATTCCGGTGAGCTCAAGCGCTGGCTTTCAGTCGAACAGGTCGGGGTCGGTGCGGCAGATCTCCTGCCACAGCGGCTGGAAGCTCAGCCATCCGGCCAGGTGGCTCGCCGTCTGCTCGCGGGTGTAGACGGCGTCCTCGTGGGGGATGGGCTGCGGTGTGCCGGCGGCCATCGCCAGCAGCTGCGCCTGGCACGAGCGGTCCATCGACAAGAACCAGAAGGCCGCCTCGTCCACCGTGGTGCCGACGGTGAACAGGCCGTGGTTCTGGTGGATCGCCGCTTTGCCGGTGGTGAACTGCGACACCAGCTCGCGTCCGTCCTCGACGGCGAGCTGCACACGGCCGCGCTGCGCGGTGACCACGACATGGTCCTCGTAGAAGATGCACGAGTCCTGGGTGATGGGTGCGAGCGGGATGCCGAGCGAGCTGAACGCCTTGCCGTGCACGCTGTGGCTGTGCGCTGCGGCGACCACCTCGGGGCGTGCGGCGTGCACGGCCGAGTGGATGACGAACGCCGCCCGGTTGACGGGGTGCTTGCCGTAGACGACGTTGCCGTCGTGGTCGACGAGGATGAGGTCGCTCACCGTGATGTGGCGGAAGCTGATGGCGAACGGGTTGACCCAGAACAGCTCGGGGAACTCCGGGTCGCGCACGGTGATGTGCCCGGCCACGCCCTCGCCGAAGCCGACACGGCCGAACACGCGCAGCGCGCCGGCCAGCTTCTGCTTGCGGTGCAACCGCTCCTCTTCGACCGTGGCGAACGGGGTGGGCAGCGCGAGGCCCACCTGCTTGGGGGTCAGCTCGATGCCGTCGATGGTGCGGACGTGCTCGGTCGTGGTCATGGCCGAAGTGTACGCATCACGTGCTGGTCAGAGCGTGGCGAGTGCGGCGTTGGCGATCTGCTCGGGCAGCAGGTCGAACCGTCGGTAGAGGTCGACGATCGCGCCCGACTGGCCCCACGCGTCGACGCCGACCGGGTTCACCCGCTGGCCGAACACCGAGCCCAGCCAGGCCAGCGCGTGGCTGGCGGCATCGTGCACGGTGACGATCGGCGCCCGCCGCTCGTCGGGGCGCAGCAGGGCAGCCACGTGCAGGTCGTCGAGCCGGGCACGCCGTGCCGAGCGCCCCGCTGTGGTCAGCTCGTCGCGCCACGCCCGGTAGAGCCGGTCGGGTGAGGTGAGATCGACCACGGTGGCGGCGATGCCCTCGTCGGCCAGCACTCGGGCAGCGTGCACCGCCTCGGGCACGACGGCGCCTGCTGCGGCGAGCACCACCCGCGGTGCGTCCGGGTCGGCGGCCAGCACGTCGTCGGGCTCGACGAGGCGGTAGCCGCCGGCCAGCACGTCGGCGCGCAGTGCGTCGTCGCCGACCCGGGTGCGGGCCGCGGCGAAGGGCGATTGGTCGACCGGTCGGGTCGACAGGCGCAGGTAGAGGCTCTCACCGTCGGGTGCGCCGAGACGGCGCACGCCATCGCACAGCAGCCAGTCGAGGGCCTGTGCGTAGCACGGCTCGGCATAGGCGAGGCCTGGCAGCTCGAGGC
>DAINND010000404.1:0-2727 GCA_036736065.1 Ilumatobacteraceae bacterium | reverse complement strand
GGCAACTTCAACGCCGTCGGCACCACCCCACGCGGCCAACTCGCCGCCTTCCGGGCGAGCGACGGGGCGTTGCTCGACTGGGCGCCCCAGGCGACCGGAGGCGTCGTGCGCGCCATCGCCCTGTCCGGCGACGGCACCCGGGTGGCCGTGGGCGGGCAGTTCACCGCCCTCAACGGCTCGAACAACCCGGGCTTCGGCCTCGGCATCGTCGATGCGACCACCGGTGCGCTGCTGCCGACCGCGGTGAACACCGTCGTGCGCAACGCCGGCAACACCGCCGGGATCACCTCGCTGCACAGCGACGGCCCCAACCTCTACGGCACGGGCTACTGGCAGGGTGGGACCGGTCGGCTCGAGGGGACCTTCTCGGCCACGTGGAACGGCGGCACGATCAACTGGATCTCCGACTGCCAGGGTGACACCTACAGCTCCTACGCCATGGGCGACACCCTCTACACGGTGAGCCACAACCACAACTGCCAGAACCAGAACGGCTTCCCGGAGACCTCGCCGCGCAGCTACTGGTACGCCAACGCACTGACCCGCGAGGCCACGACCGTGCTCGCCGCCGAGCCGGGCGGCACCTACTTCAACTTCGGCGGGCAGCCGGCGCCGTCGGCCCTGCCATGGTTCCCGATCTTCTCGCCGGGCAGCTTCACCAGGACGTGGAACGGCCCGTGGCACATCACCGGCAACGACCGGTACGTGGTGGTCGGCGGCGAGTTCACCCAGGTCGACGGCCGCCCGCAGCAGGGCCTGGTCCGCTTCGCCGTGCGCAGCGTCGCCCCGAACAAGATGGTGCCGCGCCTGTTCGGCACCGGGTGGACGCCCACGCTCAGCTCGCTGTCGAGCGGCACCGTGCGCGTCCAGTGGGGCGAGAACTGGGACTTCGACGACGACAGCTTCACCTACCGCGTCGAGCGGGAGGGCACGTGGCCACCGATCGCTTCGGTCAACGGCACCTCGTTGTTCTACGACCGCGGCACCCGCGGCGTGACCGATCGCGGCCTGCAGCCAGGCGCCACCCACCGCTACCGGGTCGTGGCTGTCGATCCATGGGGCAACGAGGCGCCCTCGAACTGGGCGTCGAGCACCGTCGCCTCGAGCGGTGTCGACACCTACCCCTCCACCGTGCTCGCCGATGATCCGCTGCACTACTGGCGCCTCGGCGAGACCACCGGCGTCGCGGTCGACCACGCCTCGTCCGACCACCTCACGCTCGCCGGCACGCTGGCCCGCGGCGAGGCGGGAGCGATCACCGGCGACCCGAACGGCGCAGTGGCCTTCACCGCCGGCGGCGGTGCGGTGAGCGCGGCGCGACTCGGCCGCAACGTGCTCTCCGTCGAGGCGTGGGTCCGCACCACCTCGAGCGCCGGTGGGGCGATCGTCGGGTTCGGCAACGTGCGCACGGGCGCCTCGAGCCGATTCGACCGGGCCCTCTACGTCGGCACCGACGGCAGGCTCTACTTCGGCATCCGCCGGGGCAACACCCGCTCGACGCTGTCGACGACCGGTCGGGTCGACGACGGTCGCTGGCGCCATGTCGTGGGCACCCTGAGCTGGGGCACCATGCGGCTCTACGTCGACGGCGCGCTCGTCGGCGAGCGCACCGGCGTGGTCGGCGCCGACGTGGGCAACGGCTTCTGGCGAGTCGGTGGCGACTCGACGAGCGGCTGGCCCGCAGGCTCGACGTCGACGGCCTTCGCCGGCTCCATCGACGAGGTCGCGGTCTACACCGAGGTCCTGACCCCGACACAGGTGCTCGACCACTTCCAGACCGGATCGACCGGCACGCCGCCCACCACCACGACGACGACCACGTCGACGACGACCCCCACCACGCTGCCCCCGCCACCGCCGCCTCCGCCGCCGCCGGCCGACCTCTTCGTCGCCGACACGTTCACCCGCAGCGTCGCCGCAGGGTGGGGCACGCCCGACACGGGCAGCCCGTGGACGGTCATCGGCCCGCCCGACCGCTTCGCCGTCGACGGCACCACCGGTCGGATCGTCCTCGACGCGCCGGGGCTCGGCGTGCACGCCTACACCGACGGCACTCCCGCGGGATCGACCTCCACGGACGTGCGCGCCACGCTCGGGGTCGATCGACGGGCCGCAGGTGGGAGCCTCTTCATCTCCGTGGCCGGACGCCATGTCGGCGACCACGACTACCGCGCCAAGCTGCGCATCCAGCCCAACGGCAACGTCCAGGCGATCCTCGAACGGTTCGTCGGCACCGAGACCCCACTGGCCAACGTCATCGTCCCCGGCCTCACCGTGACCGGCCCGACCACCTTCGAGGTCCGCCTGCAGGTGGTCGGCACCAACCCCACGGCGATCAACCTGAAGGTCTGGCCGACCGGTACGCCCGAGCCCGCCGCCTGGACCCTGACGGCCACCGACAGCGCACCCGAGCTCCAGGCCCCCGGCGGTGTCGGCATCGTCGCCTATCTCTCGACGGTCGCGAGCAACGCACCGGGCACCATCACGATCGACAACCTGACCGCCACGCGGCTCTGATCGGCATGCCGCTCCGTTCGACGTCGCGGCGCAGGCATGGTGTCCGGCCGACGATCGGGGCGCTGACCGCGGTCGCCCTGCTCGGAGCCGCTGTGCTCTCCGCCCAGGTCCGCGACCGGTCCGCCGACGCGGCACCGACACCCACCCAGTCGGTCGTGTCGGCCGATCCGTTGCCGACGGTGCAGATCAACGGCGTCGTCTGGGCCCAGG
>DAINND010000403.1:0-2743 GCA_036736065.1 Ilumatobacteraceae bacterium | reverse complement strand
GCTGCATGGCCGAGCGCTACGGCGACGAGCTCGCCGAGGCGCTGCCCGAGGTCGACCAGGTGGCCGGGTTCGGCGTGCCGGTCGTGCCCGCTCCGGCGGCGCCCGGTGGCAAGCGCCTCATCCCGGTCACGGTCGGCGCCGTGCCCCTGCTCGACCTGCTCAACCTGCCCCGGCCCGCCTCCACGTCGCCGTGGGCCTACGTGAAGATCGCCGAGGGCTGTGACCGCACCTGCGGGTTCTGCGCCATCCCGTCGTTCCGCGGCCCTCAGCGCAGCCGCGACATCGACTCCATCCTGCGCGAGGTCGACGAGCTCGGCGCGCAGGAGATCGTGCTCGTCGCCCAGGACCTGGCGAGCTACGGCAAGGACCGTCCCGAGGAGCTCGGTGCGGGCTCGATCGTGCCGCTGGTCCGCGCCGTGAGCGGGCGCGTCCCGTGGACGCGGCTGCTCTACCTCTACCCGAGCGACCTCACCGACGACCTCGTCGACGCGATCTGCGGCACCGGGGTGCCGTACTTCGACCTGTCGCTGCAGCACGTCAGCAAGCCACTGCTGCGCCGCATGCGGCGCTGGGGCGACGGCCAACGGTTCCTCGACCGCATCGCCGGCATCCGAGCTCGCGAGCCACAGGCTGCGTTCAGGAGCAACTTCATCGTCGGCTACCCCGGCGAGACCGAGGCCGATCACGATGAGCTGCTGCGCTTCGTCGAGGAGGCCGAGCTCGACTGGTGCGGCTTCTTCGCCTACTCGCCCGAGGACGGCACCTATGCCGTCTCGCTCGATGGCGCCGTCGAACGATCGCTGGTCGACGAGCGCCTCGCCGAGCTGCGCGAGATGCAGGACGAGATCACGGCGCGTCGCCGCGACGATCTGATCGGCACGACCCAACAGGTGCTCGTCGACGAGGCCGGTGTCGGTCGTACGCACCGCGAGGCGCCGGAGATCGACGGTGTCGTCGAGCTCCCCGACGACCTCGTCCCCGGCGAGTTCGCCACAGTGCGTATCGTCGGAGCCATGGGCCCTGACCTCGTCGCCGATCATGTCGCTGCTGCGCCGCTCGGTGGCCGCACCGAGGCCGGGGCCTGACCCGTGCCGGCCGATCCCTCCGCCATCGCCACGTGGGCCAACCTCGTCACGGTCAGTCGGTTCCTGCTCGCTCCGCTCGCGTTCTGGATGATCCCCGATGGCCGTTCCGGGTCGTGGCCGGCGTTCCTGCTGTGGTTCGTGCTGTGCGCGAGTGACGGCATCGACGGGTGGCTGGCCCGCCGTCACGGCACCACGAACGTCGGCACCTTCCTCGATCCGCTGGCCGACAAGGTGCTCGTCCTCGGCGCGATGTTCACCCTCGTGAGCCGAGACGTCTACTGGATCGTGCCCGTGCTGATCATCGCCGCTCGCGAGCTGCTCATCAGCCTCTACCGGACGTTCGTGGCCGCCAAGGGAGTCAGCGTCCCGGCGACGAAGCTCGCCAAGTACAAGACCCTCACCCAACAGCTGTCGGTCGGGTTCGCGATCCTGCCGCTCACCTCGGCCGACGCCGAGTGGCTGTGGAACGGCCTGCTGTGGGTCTCGGTCGTGCTCACGGTCGTCAGCGGGGCGCAGTACCTGTGGAGGGCCCACGCCGCTCGGCGCTCGCGTGCAGCCGTGAGCGTGGGGTGACCTCGCTGTGCGATGTGACGTCGTTGCCGTCGGGACCGAGCTGTTGCTCGGGCAGATCGTCGACACCAACTCGTCGTGGATCGGCGAGCAGCTGGCCCTCAGCGGCATCGACTCGCTGCTGCAGCTGAAGGTCGGCGACAACCTGGCGCGCATCGAGACCGTGCTGCGGCGCGCACTCGCCGACGCCGATGCCGTGATCATGTGCGGCGGGCTCGGGCCCACGCACGACGACCTCACCCGCGAGGCCATCGCCGCGGTGATGGGTGTCGAGCTGCGACACGACGACGAGGTCGCCGCGGTGATCGCCGAGCTGTTCGCGGCGCGTGGTCGCTACATGGCCGCCAACAACCTTCGCCAGGCGATGGTGCCCGAGGGGGCGACGGTGATCCCGCAGACCCGTGGCACCGCGCCGGGCCTCATCTGCCCCGTCCGCATCGACGCTGTCGCCAAGGTCGTCTACGCCGTGCCCGGCGTGCCTCACGAGATGAAGGACATGCTCGAGCGCGCCGTGCTGCCGGACCTGCGCGTGCGCGCCGGTGAGGCGGCGGCGATCGTCAGCCGCACGCTGCGGACCTGGGGTGAGAGCGAGAGTGCGCTCAACGAGCGGCTCGAACCGGTGATCGCCGAGCTCGACCAGGCTGCCGCCGGGGGCGACGGCTCGGTGACCCTCGCCTTCCTCGCCAGTGGCTGGGAGGGCATCAAGGTCCGTCTCACCGCCAAGGCGCCGACGGCCGACCTCGCGCACGGGTTGCTCGCCCCGGTGGAGGCGCAGGTGCGCGCGATCGTCGGCGACCAGGTGTTCGGCGTCGACGACGACACGATGGAGTCGGTGGTGCTCGACCTGCTGCGCCGGCGCGGCCTCACGCTGGCGCTCGCCGAGTCGGTCACCGGAGGGCTCGTGTCGGGACGGATCACCGCGGTGCCGGGGGCGAGCCATTGCTTCCGCGGTGGTGTGGTGAGCTACGCGAGCGAGGTCAAGTTCGACCTGCTCGGCGTGGAGCCGGGCCCGGTGGTGAACGAGCCGACTGCAGCGGCGATGGCAGAGGGCGTCTGTCGGCTGCTCGGCGACGACGTCGGTCTGGCCC
>DAINND010000402.1:0-2744 GCA_036736065.1 Ilumatobacteraceae bacterium | reverse complement strand
TGGCGCGGGGTGGGGGCGTAGGCGCGGATGGCGAGCCCGAACGGCTCGTCCGGATGGCGTTCGGCGCCGAGCACCTTGGCCGCCGCGCCCTGCGCGCCAGCGGCCAGGATGGTGAGCGGCGCCCGGTACTGCTCGCCACCGGCGCTGACACCGACGACGCGATCGCCCTCGAGCACCGGCAGCGCCTCGGTCTCGAAGCGGAGGTCGGCGCCGGACTCGGCGGCGACGTCCATCAGGTGGGTGTCGAAGCGGTGCCGCGGCCACACGGCGCCGTGGCCGGGGAAGCGCTCCGTCGTCGGCCAGGCCAGCTCGCGGGTCTTCGTGCCGGCGATCATCCGCAAGCCGTCGATGCGGTGGGCGGGCGAGAGGTCGATCTTCAGCTCCTCGAGCGCCGCGACCGCCCGCGGCGTGAGCCCGTCACCGCACACCTTGTCGCGGCCGTGCGCGCCCTTTTCGAACATCGTGACGCGCAGGCCGGCGCGTGCAGCCGTGATGGCGGCCGCCGACCCACCGGGGCCGGCACCGATGATCAACAGGTCGCGCTCGAGCACGCCGCACAGCCTGCCAGCACGGCGGAGCACTCACACATCCGGGCCAGCTCGGCGAGGTGAGACATCGGGCGCACCGGCCGCCTCACCGCTCCCCGCGATGGCAGTGGTCAGGTGGGGGTGGTGGCGAACCAGGCGGCGAGGCGGTCGAGGCCCTCGTCGATGCCGACCGTCGGCGCCCAACCGAGGTCGTCGCGAGCCGGCCGTGGGTCGAACCAGTGCGCCGTGCCCAACTGCTCGGCGAGGAACCGGGTGAGCGGCGGCTCTCCGGCGTCGGGGCCGCGCAGCGCCCACACCCGCTCGACGAGCGCTCCGGCGCCGACGGCCACGCGCCGCGGCACCCGTCGCGGCGCGATGTCGACCCCGGCCGCGCGGCAGATGCCGGCCACCAGCTCGGCCACCGGGCGCGGCTCACCGTTGGCGATCACATAGCTGCGCCCGAGGCAGGCCGCGTCCGGGCCGACGGCGTCGAGCGCCGCGACCAGCGCACTGGCCGCGTTGTCGATGTAGGTGGTGTCGATCAGCGCGGCCCCGTCTCCCACCAGCGCGAGCCGCCCGGCGCGGGCGCGCTCGACGATCCGGCCGACGAGCTGGGTGTCGCCCGGGCCCCACACCAGATGCGGACGGATGATCACGATCGGCAGGTGCACCCCTGCTGCGTGGCGCACCAGCTGCTCGGCGACGGCCTTCGACTCGGCGTACCAGGCGCCCGTGCGACCGGTCACCGGCGGGGTGGCGCCGACACCTGCCAGCGCCTCGCCGGCATGGGCCACCGACGGCGTGGAGACGTGCACCATGCGAGCGATGCCGTGGCGTCGGGCCGCTGCGACCACGTTGGCGGTGCCGTCGACGTTGATGCTGCGGTAGTCGTCCCAGCTGCCGACCACGCCCACCTTGGCGGCCAGGTGGATGACGGCGTCGCACTCGCCGACCGCGCGCTCGACGAGCTCGGCGTCGCGCACGTCGCCCAGGACCTGGGGCACGTCGAACGCGGCCGGTGAGCGCTGGAACAGCACGACGTCGTCGCCGCGGGCGAGCAGCCGCTCGGCCGCGGCCCGGGCGGGCAGGCTCGGCCCCCCCGTCAGCCGCCCCCTCCCGGCTGCCCCGGCCCATCGGTGCCACCTCGTCGGGCCGTGATGCGGTCGCGTGTGGTGCGCACCGTGGTGCGCCAGCGCCCGGCGGCACCGGCAGGCGGGCGGGACGTGTCACCGGCGAGCACCCGGGCGGCCCATCCGGCCAGTGCGGTGCGGTCGATCTTGGTGTTGTGGCGGATGTCGACGGGCAGTGCGGGCACCTGCAGCACGGCGGCCACGGGGTGCGCGACCGCCGTGCGCACCTGTGCGGTGAGCTCAGCGGGCGCCAGGCCGTCGGGCGCACCGGGCCGTTCGACCACCACCACCAGCTGCTGGCAGCCGACGGGGCCCACACCGACGGCGGCACAGCGCTCGACGCTCGGCAGCGCCTCGACCGCGACCTCGACCGGCACGGGGGTGACCGGGCCGCGTTCGGTGTGGATCACGTGCACGCTGCGCCCCTCGATCCACAGCCGTCCGGCGCTGTCGACGTGGCCGACGTCGCCCGAGCGGTGCCACACCGTGCCGGAGGTGTCCACCGGTCGGGCGTCGTGCTGGGTCCGCCACAGCTGGTCGTAGCCGTCCGACACCCACGGGGTGCGCACCAGGACCTCGCCCGTGGTGCGCGGGCGCAGCTTGGTGACGGGCAGCCGGGCGTCGAAGCCGAGCGGTGCGATGCGCACCTCGGCGCCGTCGACGGGCTGGCCGACGCACACGCCGCGACCGTCACGGGTGGCGAGGCTGTCGAGGGTGGTGAGGTCGATGTCGGCCACGGGGAGGCACTCGGTCATCCCGTAGGGCGTGTGCAGCTCGGCGGCCGGGCAGCGCGCAGCCATCGCCCGCAGGGTGGCGATCGGCACCGGTGCGCCGGCCGACAGCACGAGGCGCAGCGCGGCGAGGCGTGCGTCGCCGCCCGACGCCGCAGCCGGCCCCGAGGTGCGCACCACGTTGGCCAGCGCGGCGGGTGAGGCGAACACGATGGTCGCGTCGATCGACGCACAGGCCGCGACCAGCGCCTCGGCGGTGAGCGCACCGGGTGTGGTGACGTCGACGTCGGGGATGCACGAGGCGATGCCGAGCGCCGGGCCGTAGAGCGCGAACGGTGCGAACGCGGCGACGAGCC
>DAINND010000401.1:0-2762 GCA_036736065.1 Ilumatobacteraceae bacterium | reverse complement strand
GGCGAGGTCGAGGGAGATGAGCCGCTTGTGCTTGAGGCCCTCGGGCACGTCGCCGTCGGCGATGCGCCGGGCGAGGCCCTCGACGATGGCGGTCTTGCCGACACCGGGCTCGCCGATCAGCACCGGGTTGTTCTTGGTGCGTCGGCTGAGCACCTGGATGACGCGCCGGATCTCGTCGTCGCGGCCGATGACCGGATCGATCTTGCCCTCACGGGCCCGGGCGGTGAGATCCTGGCCGTACTTGTCGAGCGCGGCGAACTGGTCCTCGGGGTTCTGGCTGCTCACCCGGTGGCTGCCACGCACGTCCTTGAGGGCGAGCAGCAGCTCCTCGTGGCTCACCCCGAGGCGGTCGGCCAGGGCGAGCAGCAGGTGCTCGACCGACAGGTAGTCGTCCTTCAGGTCCTTGCGGTGGCGCTCGGCGGTGTCGAACAGTGCCGTGAGCTCGCGGTTCATCCGCGGGTCGTCGCCGCCGTAGGCCTTGGGCAGCTTGGCGACGGCCTCGTCGGCCTTGTTGCGCACCATGAGCGGGGCCAGGCCGAGCTTCTGCAGCACGGCCGGGGTGAGCGTGTCGTCCTGGCGGGCCATGGCGGCGAGCAGATGGTCCGGGGTGAGCTCGGGGTTCGACAGGGCGCGCGCCTGATCGATGGCCGCACCCACGGCCTCCTGGGTCTTGATGGTCCACTTCTTCGGATCGATCGCCATGATGGGAACTCTACACCCAACGCAACAAACTTGCTACGAGTCGTATCAAGTTTGCGCTGGCCTCCTGCTGCGGACCGTGCCGGCCCGGGCGCTACACACACGGATCCCATCGAGTCGCCCCTGCTCAGCCTCGTCGGAGCCGCCCCCATGACATTTGGCACACCTCCGGGTGACGGCCACGGAGCAGGCCACGGGCAGACTCGAGTCCCCCGACCGCGCCAGGCGTGCGGTCACCCCCCTGCAAGGAGTTCCCATGTCCCGTTCGCGCGCCCTCGTGGCCGTTTCCATCGTGTCCTGCCTCGCCCTCGCCTCGTGCGGCGGCGACGACGACTCGACCAGCACCACCGCGGCACCCACCACCGCTGCCCCCGAGACCACCGTCTCTCCCGAGACCACCGCCACTCCGGAGACCACCGCAGCGCCCGAGACCACCGCCGCGCCGGAGACCACGCTCGCTGCGCTCGGCTCGACCGTCGACGTCGCCACGGCCGCCGGCTCGTTCACCACGCTGCTCGCCGCCGTCGAGGCCGCCGGGCTCACCGAGGCTCTGGCCACGCAGAAGTTCACCGTCCTCGCCCCGACCGACGAGGCCTTCGCCGCCCTCGGCCAGCCCGCGATCGATGCGCTGCTGGCCGCCCCGGCGCAGCTCACCGCCGTGCTGCGCAACCACCTGCTGCCGGTGCCGCAGGCGTCGGCGAGCATCGCCGTGTTCAGCAACGTCGTCACCGTCGACGGTGTGTCGCTGCCCGTCGTGGTCGACGGTGAGACCGTCACCATCGGTGGCGCCAAGGTGATCACCGCCGATGTGCCCGCCGACAACGGCATCATCCACGTCATCGACGCAGTGCTCGTCCCGGCCGGCTGATCCGGCCCCGCACCTCGCACGACCGACAGGGCGCCGGATGACCGGCGCCCTGTTCGCGTCCACCAGACTGGCGGAGTGCGCCTCATCGCCTGCGACCTCGACGGCACGCTGCTCCGCCCCGACGCGACCGTGAGCGAGCGCTCGGTGGTTGCGCTGCGCGCCGCGCACGACGCCGGCGTCCATGTGGTGATCGCGTCCGGCCGGCCGCCGTTCATGCTCGACCCGGTGCTGCCGTACGTCGGCGCAGCGGTGAGCCACGGTGTGCTCGCCAACGGCTCGTTGGTGTGCACGTTGCCCGACGGCGCCGAGCTGCGCCGCGTGCGCTTCGAGCTCGGCGTGGCGGTGGGCGTGGTTCACCGGCTGCGCGGCCTCGACCCGGGCTACGGCTTCGCGCTCGCCACCGACGTGGGGTGGGCACAAGAGCGCGGCTTCTTCGAGCGGATGCCCGTCGGGCGGATGGCGGCGGACAGCGCCGCCGCGCTCAAGGCCGCGGCCGGCGCCGCCGAGGCGCTGAAGCTGACGGCCTTCCACGACGTCCTCACCGCCCACGCGCTGCTCGAGCTGCGGCCGCCCATCCTCGGGCCCGAGCTGGCCGTCACCCACATGGGCGCCGACTGCGTGGAGATCGGCCCGGCAGGCATCGACAAGGCCACCGGACTGGCCTGGCTGTGCGCGCACCTCGGCATCGACGCGGCCGATGTGGTGGCCTTCGGCGACGAGCACAACGACCACGAGATGCTGCGCTGGGCCGGCCACGGTGTGGCGATGGCCAACGCCAACGAGCAGACCCGAGCCCTGGCCGACGAGATCGCCCCGTCGAACGTCGACGACGGCGTGGCCGTGGTGATCGAGCGACTGCTGGCCGAGCAGCGCTGAGCGCGCCGGCCGGCCGACCTCAGTCGATGCGGACCAGGTCTGGCAGCTGCCACGAACGGTCGAAGTACGCCTCGGTCGGGGCATAGAAGCGGAAGTAGGCGAACCACCCCCGCCCGGGCACGGTGGGGATCCAGTTCGCGTCACCTGCGGGCGGTGGTGTGGGACCGATGTGCAAGGTGACGCTGCCGTCGGGGTTGATGTCGAGCGGGTGGCGCGACGATCGGTCGGCTCGTCCCATCGGGTTGTCGATGAAGCAGCGGGTGTCGTTGTCGTACGCTGTGAGCGACCAGAACTGCTTGACGGGGACATTCGCCGGCAC
>DAINND010000400.1:0-2799 GCA_036736065.1 Ilumatobacteraceae bacterium | reverse complement strand
CGTGACGGGACGCAACGTCGGGCGGTTCAAGATGACCGTCACCCCGACCGATGTGGCGCCGCACGAGGTGAACGGCTCACTCGCCGATATGCAGGTGTTGAACCTGCTCCTCACGAAGGGTGGCACGTGCCTCGTCGACTTCGACATCCCGGTCGTCGGCCGTGGACGGCTTCCGATGGTCGTCGTGCCGGCCTTCGACCTCCCCGCGGTTGCTCCTGCGCTCACCGCTGACGTCAGCGCCATGGTGGCCGCCGCCGTCGCGGCACGGATCGAGCGCATCATCTGGGTCGGCTACTACGACATCTCACCAGCCCAGATCGACGTGCTCGGCGCCATCAAGGGATGGGGTGCCAACCCCGCACTCGTCGACTGGGTCGTCCCGCGGCTCGGCAGCTGGGGCATCCCCACCATGTTCCCGATCTCGCGGAGCCCGATGCACACGACGAGCCTGCAGACGAACCTGACCAACCTGAACAACGCGATCTGCAACGGAGTCACGGCGGGTTCGGTCGGGGCGCCCGCCGGCGCGGTCACCTGCACGAGATGGCCGGCGGCGGGCTTCCTCACTGCAGGCGACATCCAGCGCACGGTCATGGGTGGCATGCCTCACCCGTCGAACGCGGGCCACGCCAAGCTGGCGACGATGGTGCTGCGGATCATCTGATCCTCAGCAACACCCCCCCGACGGCGGCCCGGTGGTCGGTCACCTCGACCGGCCATCGGGTCGCTCGGTCGGCACGAGCGGGGAGCCGGCCCTCCCGACGGCACCGAGCACGAGATGACCTCGGGTCGGTGGCACCGGACGTGGGTACATCCCCGCTGACCAGGGACAATAGAGAGGCGACGCCGGGAATCGAACCCGGGTACAGGGCTTTGCAGGCCCTTGCCTGAACCACTCGGCCACGTCGCCCTGCGCCGCAGAGTGCCCGCAGAGCGCCCGTCACCCTAGCGGGTGGCAGGTGCGATGACGCAGGCCGTCAGCCCGACGTCCGCGACGAACGGAACGGATCGTGGCGGGTGTGGGTCGACATGTCACCCACCAGTTCGATGTGCATCCGACGCTCGGCGAAGCGCCAGCGGCCGTCAACCACGTGCACCCGGTCGCGGTACGTGCCTGCGGCAATCGTGATGATCGGGCCGCCTGGTGGCTGGTGCAGCACGTGGACGTACGACTGCACTGCTGCGGATTGCCCATCGTCGGCCAGATCGACATCGACGTTGCTCACGATGTGGCGGGTGCGGGGCACGCCGTCGTAGAGGCGCACATCGCCGAGGGCGGCGGTCACTGCCGCCGGACCGACAGCCGCCCGCGAGCGTCCGGCGATGCCGTAGACGCCCTCCGGGGCGAACAGCTCGCCGGTCGCCACGAAGTCCCCTCGGTCGATGGTGTCGCTGTAGGCGTGCAGCAGACGCTGGATGGCTTCTCGATCGGTCACCACTCCTCCTCCGGTCCGCCCAGAACCCTAGGCACGAGATGCCGACGGGTGCCGCCCCGTGGCAACCTGTCGGGCCATGTCCTCCCGATGCCGTTCGATCCTGTCCGCCCTCGCCATCTCCTCGGTCGTCATCGCTTCCTGTGGCGGCGATGAGGCCCCATCGAGCACCGACGCCCCGGCGTCGACAGCGGCTGACAGCACCGTCGCGAGCACCGCCGCGCCGGACACGACAGCAGCGCCCACCACCACGGCTGCACCGACAACCACGATCAGCATCGAAGAGCTCGCCACTGCCTACAGCGAGCCCGGGCCGTTCCCGGTCGGCGCGACGCCGCTCCAGCTGGCCAAGGGCCCCAAGGTCGAGATCTGGTACCCGGCCGTCGAGGGCACCACCGGCGAGGTTGCCTACGACGTCCGCGACTTCGTCCCCGAGGCGATCCGCGCCCTCCTCACCGCCGAGATCCCCGCGAGCTACAGCTTCCCCGGCGCTCGCGACGCCCAGGCCGCCGAGGGCGTGTTCCCGGTGGTGCTCTTCAGCCACGGGTTCACGGGCATCCGGCTGCAGAGCACGTTCCTCACATCGCACCTCGCCAGCTGGGGCATGATCGTCGCGTCGCCCGACCACCCGTCGCGGGATCTGACCAACGTGCTCGGCGCCACGGCGAGCGGCGACCGCGCCGACGCGGTCGACGACCTGATCCAGACCCTCGAGCTCGTGCTGGCCGAGAACGATTCGCCGACCAGCCTCATCTCGGGCCGCGTCGATCCCGAGCACGTCGTGGCCGTCGGGCACTCGGCCGGAGGCGGCACGGTGGTTGGCGCTGCGTCCGATGCCCGCATCGACGGGTACGTCTCGATGGCCTCGGGTGTGCAGCTTCCGAGCGCCGACACCACGGTGACCACCGTCGAGCCACCGGCGCCACTTCCCGAGAAGCCCTCGTTCTTCCTCGCAGGTGCCGTCGACCAGGTGCTCTCGGCCGAGGATCGGACCCGACCCTCGTTCGAGGCCGTTCCGGCGCCGAGCCTGCTGTGGATCCTCGATGAGGTCGGCCACAACGGCTTCGACGACTTCTGCACCTTCGGCAACGGCACCGGCATCATCGGCATCGCCGAGGCCTCCGGCCTGGGCGGGCTGCTCGACGCGCAACCGCAACTGCGGGCCCTCGGCGAGGACGGCTGCGGGCCGCCCGCCGTCCCCGCCGAGCAGACGTTCCCCATCGTGCGCCACGCTGTCACCGCGTGGATCCGGGCGCTGTTCGGCATCGACGACGAGCCGATCGGCCACGGGACCGAGGTCGCCGACGCCAACAGCGTAGCCGACGAGATCGACGCTCACCACTGAACCCGATGAGGCCGACGGCTC
>DAINND010000399.1:0-2805 GCA_036736065.1 Ilumatobacteraceae bacterium | reverse complement strand
GCGGAGCCCGTGGTCGCACTCAGCTCGCTCAACCCGGACGCGACCCGGGCCTCGACCGCATCGAGCCAGCCGCGCACCTGCCCGATCTCGACCAGCAGCGCCGCGCACGAGCCCGCATCACAGCGCGTGACGTCGGCGGCGCCGACGCTGTCGACTGCAGCGGCCACGGGTGGACGATCCATGGACGCATGGAACCAGAGGGGTGTTGCAGTGATGCCGGTGGGCGCATCCGCACCAACACGTGCACCCGGGCCGCGTAGTCTGCTCGCCGAACGACGCGCCGTGCCGACAGCGGGGAGCCGGCAGCGCCACCCCCATGAGACGAGGAGCGGATGCTCCGGCGGAGGGGACTGCTGTTGCTGGTGCCGGCGCTCGCGCTGTCCGCATGCGCGGACGACCCGCCCACCGAAGGGCAGGCCTCGACGACCGTGCCCACGATCGCCCCGACCACCTCCGCCCCGTCGGCCACCACCACCACCACCACCGTGCCACCTGCTGCCGAGCACTCGGTCGAGCTGATCGTGGGTGACCCCCTGCTCGAGGTCGAGCGCGTGCCCGGCATGGAGTCGTCGGTGAACGTCCCCGTCTACCTCGCCAGCCGGGGCGCCGCGCTCGAGTTCATCGTCACCCGCCCGGACTACGGCAGAGCGGGGGAGGTCGCGGCCCGTGTCGTGCCCGACACCGGGGCCCGACCGCTGCCGACGCCGAAGGGCGCCGAGGTCGACTGGGCGGGATTCAGCGGCTTCGCCGAGATGGTCGTACGCGCCGCTGACGGCACGGTGGTCGCCAATGACGAGGTCGACTTCTGCCCGAACGGCCAGGCCCAGCGGATCGATGCCACGGGCCCCGACCTGAGCCCCTACCCCTTCGACTGCCTCGGCCAACTGCTGAGCCTGGGCTCGGTGTGGGGCATCGCGCAGGGATGGGCCGGCCTCATGAGCGGCTACCGCGACCTGCCGCTGCCCGCCGACCTCCCCGCCGGCGACTATTCGGTGCAGGTCAGCGTCGCCGAGCCGTACGACACGTGGCTCGGGGGCCTCGACCCGGTGTCGGTCGATCTCCGGGTCACCGACATCGAGCCCGACGGGGCCCTCGACATGGGCGACGACGACGGCGACGGCCTGCCCAACTGGCAGGACCCCGTCTACAACTCCGACGAGGACGATGACGGCATCGACGACTCCGGCGACCCGCTCATCGACCGCGACCGCGACGGCATCGACGACTTCCTCGACGCCGAGCTCGACCTCGACGGGGACGGCCTGCACGACGTCTTCGGCACACCGAACGGCACCCTTCCCTACGACACGGACGGGACGGATCCCCAGGTCGTCGATGCCACCGAGCCGGCGCACGACCACTCAGGTCGGCCTGCCGGATCCGACGCCCGTCCCGATCGCTCGACGGTGCCCGACCTGCGGGCCCTGCCAGCGTTCCAGATCTCGACGTCCGTCGAGGGCGAGCTGGATCTGCTCAACTTCAGCTCGGTCACCTGGAACGCCGGGCCGGCGCCATTGGTGATCGACGGTTTCCGCAACGACGACGACCCGGACCTGATGGACGCCCACCAGACGTTCTACGCCGACGGAGAGGCCGTGGGCAGCGCCCCCATCGGAACCCTCGAGTACCACCGCGGTGGCGGCCACGACCACTGGCACTTCCTCGACTTCTCCCGCTACGAGCTGGTGGCCGCCTCTGGCGAGAGCCAACTGAGCGGCAAGCAGTCGTGGTGCCTGGCCAACAACTACCCGGTGGACCTCACCCTGCCCGGCGTGGTGTGGTCGACGCAGCTCGACTCGCTGGCGACGAGCTGCGGGGGCGAGGCGGCGCTGTGGGTGCGCCAGGTGCTCGCCGTCGGCTGGGGCGACCTCTACGTGCAGGCGGTGTCGGGGCAGTCGTTCGACATCACCGACCTCCCCAACGGCGTCTACACGATCCGCATCACCGCCAATCCAGACGGTGACATCTACGAGGCGTCGACCCGCAACAACGTGTCCGAGCGGATCGTGCGGCTCGGGGGTGTGCCCGGGGCGCGCACGGTCAGCGTGCCGCCCTTCCGCGGCCTCGACACCGAGGCGCCGATCGAGTTCGGCCTCGGACCCATGCCGCCGGGCGCCAGCGTCGAGTTCGGGAAGCTGTCACCCGGCGCCTGAGAGGGCGATGCGGTTCCCCTCGCTGTCGGCGAACTCGGCCACCACGCCCTGCTCGCCGATGTCGGTGACCGGGTAGAGCACCTTGGCGCCTCGCTCGACGGCTCGGGCGAGCGTGGCCGTCACGTCGTCGACCCGGAAGTACACGCGTGTGCCATCGACCGAAGGCACGTAGCTGTCACCCGACGCCAGCGAACCGCTGACACGACCAGGTTCGTCGGCATCGGCGAACAGCGCCATCGGGTGGCCGTCGATCTCCGTGCGCTCGAGGTGGACCTCGAAGACGTGCTCGTAGAACGCCACTGCGCGTTCGATGTCGATGACCGGGATCTCGAACCAACTCGCCAGTGCCATGCCTGAAGTCTGCCAATCGGCTGCGAGGCGCGCCATCAGCTCGGACGAGGGATCCGTCGCCGGAGGCCCGGGAACACTTCGCCACACCCCGGGGTTACACTGACCAGTGTTCCACCAAGGGGCTGACAGGATTCGACGTCAGTGACATTGGTCGAGCGTGCGACCCGAGTTGCTCAGACTCGCTAAACGGGGCAACCAAAGAATTGCCAACGAGCAGTTCGCTCTCGCCGCCTGATCCGTCAGGTTGTGAAGAGACATCGTGACCAGAAATGGCGCACGGGGCCGATCCACCGCAGCCCGG
>DAINND010000398.1:0-2814 GCA_036736065.1 Ilumatobacteraceae bacterium | reverse complement strand
CTGCCGGGTCCTCGACATGATCGGCACAGCGCGTCGACGCGATCGACGGCGTCGACCCGGCCACGTCATCGATGCCGGCCCCCACCACCGACACCGTCGCGAACGGCGTCGACGAGTCGCTCCCGCCGTTGCCCGACGATGTCGTCGAGCTGCACGCACCCATCAACCCGGCAACCAACACGACCACGCAGCGTCCACCCACGACACCGTTTGTACACCATGTGTGGTCGCTGCACCCGCCGAGAGCCGAATGTGTACCCAACGACCCCAGTTCCGGTCAATGGCATGTCAAGACATGGTGCAGAATCGACACTATGGCGGGCAGCTCGAGCGCACGGCGGACCGACCGCTCCATCGCCATCATCGCGGGACGGAACACCTGGTACGACCGGGAGCGGCCCTCCACCGTGACCGTGCGATCCACGAGCGGATCGCAGCTGCTCGCACTCACCACGACCGCGACCATTGTGCTCGCCTACGTCTTCGGCATGGACCGCTCGACCGACACCCGCATCGAGCAGTTCGGCCCCGCCCTGTTCGCGCTCACCTGCGCGGTCGCGGCCATCGGGCCGACAGCGACCCTCATGGGTTGGCGGTCGGCGTCGCGCAGCCTGTGGGTGAACCTGCTGCTGCGCGCCGCCCTCACGGTCGCCCTCATCACATTCCTGTTCGCGAGCACCGACGGCTGGTACACGCTGCTCGCCTGGCCGCTCGGCATTGCCCTCGGCTGCGACCTCGCACTCACCGCCTACGCCCTCGGCTGGCGGGCCTCGGTCGTGCAGTGGTGGGGCGCGTTCATGTCGTCCCCCGCCCACTTCGGTGTGCTCGGCGGGTTGTTCGGCGCATCGCTCGTCACCGACTCCGCGAGCATCACCCGCACCGCCGTGCCGATCTACGTGATGGTCCAGATCTGGGTCGGGCTCGCCGCGCTCACCGCCTGGGCGGCACTGCGGATGATGGACGTCGAGGCCGCGGCGATGGACGCGGTGCGCGCCGAGACGGCCTACGACGAGCACCGCCGCAGCGCGCACTGGCTCCACGACGACATCTGCGCCCGGCTGCGGATGACCACGCTCCAGGTGCAACGCGGCAACGACAAGGCCGACGAGGTGGTGGGCATGCTCGACGAGCTCGACTTCGCGCTCCGCCTGCGCCAGCTCGACGAGCTCATCGGTTCGGGCTCGGTACGCCTCGCCGAAGTCGTCCAACCGTTCCTGCGTCGCGCCCAGCAGCACGGCCTCGTCGTCGAACGGGTGCCGTCGTACGAGATCGCGAGCACCGTCGTCGGCCCCTACACCTCCCGCCTGCTCCGCCACGCCGCGTCCATTCTCACCGCAAACGCAATCATTGCCGGCCCCCCCCGGCGGGCGCGCTACTTGAACGTCGACGGCACCACCATCGACCTCACGGTCAGCGACGACGCGGGCGGGTTCGACGCGACCCGGCTCCCCGTCGGGCGCGGGCTGTGGAGCCTGCGCGAGGAGCTCGGCCCGCGCAGCCTCGTGATCACCACCATCCCAGGAGGCAGCCGGGTGACCGCCCGCGTGCCGAAACATGCCAGGAGAGCCCATGCCACACGTGCTGCTGGTTGACGATGCAGCCGCGCTCACCGAGCTGTTCGCCGACGCGATCCGGAGCCGTCTCGGCTACGAGGTCAGCGTCTGCGTCGCGCTCGCCGACGTCGACGAGCACCTGCAGGCGATCCCCGACCTCACCCTGGCCCTCGTCGACCTGTCCTTCCCGCAGGAGGACGGCAGCGGGCTCGACGCGCTCGTCGAGATCCACCGCGAACGGCCCGGCGCCCTGCTCGCGCTCATCACCCAGGGCGACGAGTGGGTGGCGCGGATCCTGCGCGACGCGTGGGAGCTGATGCCGATCGCCACGGTCATCTCCAAGAGCGCCCCGCTGCAGTACCAGCTCGACGCGATCCGCCAGACCATCACCACCGGCTCCGCGCCCGTCGACCCCGCCATCCAGCCGCTGCTCCCGGCGCGCAAGTCGCCCTACCGCACGCCGGCGTCGTTCTCCGCGCTCGTCCAGCACGCCGGGCACGCGAAGCTGTGGCGTGCGCTCCTCGCGATCGACGACCCCACCTACAAAGAGCTCGCCGACGAGTCCGGGCTCAAGCTCAACACCGTGAAGAACTACCGCGCCCAGTTGGTGTTCGAGCTCGGCACCCACGGCTTGAGCGACCCGTCGCTCAAAGAGATGGGCGAGTTCGCCCGCCGCTGCCGCTCGTTCCTGCTGCCCTACATCCAAGAGCGCTCCACGAAGTGACCGACACGCCCTCGCCCGGCCGGGCACTGGCGCGGCGCGTGGCACTGGCGCTGTTCGCGTTCCTGGTCGGGCTCGGCGGGTCGGTGGCCGCCGTGCGCCTGAGCGACGGTGAGCTCGAACCACCCATCGAACAGGGGGCCCGCCTCGGGCCGATCGACGTGAACGCCTACTGCCGCCGCGCCCACGGGCCCACGGCCATCCCGGTGCTCGTGCGCCGCGACGCCGACGGCTGGCGGTGCGCCATCCGCAACAACGGCATCTTCGGCACGAGCAACATCGACGTCGACCTCGGCTGCACCGATCAGTACGGCCAGGTCGCCCATGGCGACGAGTCCAACCTGACGTGGCCCTACCTGTGGCAGTGCGTCGCCGGCCCCTCTCCGGACGTCTGAGCCCGCTCAGATCGACAGCGGCACCGACCAACGCAGCTGCGACCCGCGGCCGCCGCGCGCCGGGCGCAGCCAGCACCAACCCCCGAGCGCCCGGGCGCGCTCGGTGCGGTTGGCCAAGCCGCTCGTCCGCGAGGTCTCCGCCGGC
>DAINND010000397.1:0-2834 GCA_036736065.1 Ilumatobacteraceae bacterium | reverse complement strand
GTTTAGCGTGATGCCCGCCTGATCGAGCACCGCTTGTGCTTCTTTGCCGGTGAGGTCGGCGTCGAAGGGCCGCAGGTCGACCACCATCATGTGCGTGTCGGTGCCGCCCGAGACCAGACGGAAGCCGCGCGTTGCGAGCGCCTCGGCGAGGGCAGCCGCGTTCTTCACGATTTGATGCGCGTACTCGCGGAACTCGGGCTGCAGTGCTTCGAAGAATGCGACGGCCTTGGCCGCCACCGCGTGCTCGAGCGGGCCGCCCTGCTGACCGGGGAACACCGCTTTGTCGATCGCCTGCGCATGCTGCTTGGTCGACAAGATGCATCCGCCGCGCGGGCCACGCAGCGTCTTGTGCGTGGTGAACGTGACGACGTCGGCGTGCGGCACCGGGTTCGGGTGCGCGCCTCCCGCCACGAGGCCCGCGAGGTGCGCGATGTCGAACATCATGTACGCCCCGACTTCGTCGGCGATCTTCTTGAACGGCTCGGGCTCGATGCGTCGCGGATAGCTCGTGGTGCCCGCCACGATCATGCGCGGGCGGTGCTCGTGCGCGAGGCGACGAACTTCATCAAAGTCGATGCGCTCATCGTTGACGCCCACTTTGTACGAACGGAAGTCGTAGAAGATGCCGCTTGCGTTCACCGGTGAGCCGTGCGTGAGATGGCCGCCGTGGTCGAGGCTGAGGCCCAGCACCACGTCGCCCGGTTTTAGCATCGCTTGATACACCGCCATGTTCGCGCTCGCACCCGAGTGCGGCTGCACGTTGGCGTGCTCGGCGCCGAAGAGTTTCTTCACGCGCTCGATCGCCAGCGCCTCGATCTCGTCGACCACTGCGTTGCCGCCGTAGTAGCGCTTGCCGGGGTAGCCCTCGCTGTACTTGTTGGTGAGCGCACTGCCCACGGCGCGCATGACGGCGGGCGACGTGAAGTTCTCGCTGGCGATCAGCTGCAGACCGGTGGGCTGGCGCGCGACCTCGCGGGCGATCAGGCCTTCGACCACCGTGTCGGGCGCGGTGTCACTGGGGAACGGCATGGTCAGAACTCCTCTTCGAGCGCCATCAGTTGCTCCACCCGGCGCTGGTGGCGACCACCCTCGAAGGGGGTGGCCAAGAACGTAGCGAGGATCTCCTCGGCGAGACCCAACCCGACCACCCGCGCGCCCATGCTGAGCACGTTCGCGTCGTTGTGGGCGCGGGCCATGCGAGCCGTGTAGAGGTCGTTGCACAGCGCGGCGCGCACACCACGGACCTTGTTGGCCGCGAGTTGCTCACCCTGGCCGCTGCCGCCGAGCACGATGCCGAGATCGGCTGCGCCGTCGCGCACGGCCCGCCCGACCGCAGCGCAGATCGGCGGGTAGTCGCAGCTCTCCGTGGAGTGGGTGCCGTGGTCGGCGACCTCGTGCCCCTGCGCGGCGAGCAGGGTGACGAGGTGCTGCTTCAGGTCGTAGCCGGCATGGTCGGAGCCGATGGCGATGCGTGACACGGTGGTCGAGTCTACGGCCCGACAGGGGTCGCTCGGGTTGGGGTCGCTCCGACGCGATTCCCTAGCCTGACCCGGTGACCCTCGATCCTCGCACCCCCGTCCTCATCGGCGCCGGCCAGTTCCTGCACCGCGCCGAGGGCATCGACGACGCGCTCGACCCGGCCAGCTTGATGGTGGCGGCGATCGAACGGGCAGCCGAAGACGCCGGGCTGCGCTCGATCCCGTCCGTCGACTCGATCCGCGTCGTGGGCCTGCTCAGCTGGCGCTACGGCAACCCGGCGCACGTCGTCGCCGGCCTGCTCGGCCAGTCGCCGCGCGAGCTCGCCTACACCACCATGGGCGGCAACACCCCGCAGAGCCTGCTCAACGCGACGGCGCTCGAGATCCAGCGCGGTGAGCTCGACATCGCCGTCCTCACCGGGGGTGAGGCCTTCCGCACGCGCATGAAGGCGCGCGGCGCGGGCATCGACCTGCCATGGCCGAAGGCGCCCGACGACGCCGTGCCGCGCATCATCGGCGAAGACCTCTCGATGAGCCACCAGGCCGAGCAGGCACGGGGAATCCTGATGCCGGTCCAGGTCTACCCGATGTTCGAGACGGCCATCCGCGCCGCCGCCGGGCGCTCGCCGGAGGAGCACCTCGTCCGGGTGAGCGAGCTCTGGTCGCGCTTCAGCCAGGTGGCCGCCGGCAACCCGAACGCCTGGCTGCGCACGGCGATGACCCCTGAGGAGATCCGCACCCCCGGGCCGCGCAACCGCATGGTCGGCCTGCCCTACACCAAGTCGATGAACTCGAACAACGACGTCGACATGGCCGCGGCGCTGCTGCTGTGCTCCGTCGACAAGGCCCGGGCGCTCGGTGTGCCCGAGGACCTGTGGGTGTTCCCGCACGCCGGCACCGACTGCCACGAGCACCAGTACGTCTCGAACCGATGGTCGTTCCACGAGACCCCGGCGATCGAGCTCGGCGGGCGCCTCGCGCTCGAGCTGGCCGGCATCGGCATCGACGACGTCGAGGTCCTCGACCTCTACTCGTGCTTCCCGTCGGCGGTGCAACTCGGCGCGCAGAGCCTCGGGTTGTCGCTCGATCGCCAGCTCACCCGCACCGGCGGGCTCTCCTTCGCCGGCGGGCCCTGGAACAACTACGTGATGCACGCCATCGCCACGGTGATGACCGACCTGCGCGCGCGGCCCGGCAGCAACGGCTTGGTGTGGGCCAACGGCGGCTACACCACCAAGCACGCGTTCGGCGTCTACTCGACCACGCCCCCGGCCACACCGTTCCGCCACGCCTACCCGCAGGACCGGATCGACGCGATGTCGCCGCGCGAGGAGGTGGAGGGCGACGACCCGATCG
>DAINND010000396.1:0-2838 GCA_036736065.1 Ilumatobacteraceae bacterium | reverse complement strand
CCGGACGCGCCTTCTCCGCCGGCGCCGACGTCACCGCCTTCACCGCGTCGGGACCGATGGAGGACGCCCAGCAGGGATGGCGCATGGGCCGGGCCCTCGAGGAGATGCGCGCCGTCACGGTGGCACGCATCCAGGGTTGGTGCGTCGGGGGCGGCCTCGTCGTGGCCGCCGCCGGCGACCTCCGGGTCGCGGCGAGCGCAGCTCGCTTCTCGATCCCCGAGGTCGACCTCGGCATCCCACTCGCCTGGGGCGGCATCCCGAGGCTGGTCCGCGAGATCGGCCCTGCGCTCACCAAGGAGTTGGTGATGACCTGCCGCCCGTTCGACGCCGACGAGGCCCTCCGAGCCGGCTTCCTCAACCGGGTGGTTCGCGACGACCTGCTCGACATCGAGGTCGATGCGCTGGTCGACTCGCTCGTGGCCAAGCCGAAGCTTGCGCTGCTCGAGACCAAAGCCCATGTCAATGCCGTCACCGAGTCGATGGTGGGCGCCGGTCGCAGCTGGGCCGACGCAGACGGGCTGCGCGCCGGGCTGCGCGATCCCGAGGGCCGCGCCGCCGCGGAGGCCTATCTCGCGCGCCTACGTCGTCGGGCAGACTGAGAGGTCGGCGACGGCACGGGCGGCAGCGTCGAGCTCGGCCGCATCGGGTGGGTGGACGGCGAGATCGAACGCCAACCACATCGTGTAGCTCACCGGGTAGACCGCGATCGGCGTGCACAGCGCGACGAGGCCGATGCCGACCATCATCGGCACCAGCGGCACGTCGGGCAGGGTGAGCGCCAACCCTACCCCTATTCACACGGCTACCGCGCCGAACGTGACTTTCTGGCTCATCGTGACGGCGCCGAGCTCGACGCCCACCTCGCGGTTCCAGGCGATCCCGCACGTGCGGCACCGAGGGTGCCGACGGAACCAGCCGCGCAGGAACGTGCGCCGACTCCCGCACCAGGGGCAACGCAGGGTGACCGCCCTCGCAGCCATGGCCGGGAACGACGGACGGGACACCCTCACGAGCCCACGGTAGCGTTCGGACGCGCCTGTCGAGCCTCCCTCGAGCCTCCCGCGCCGGCCCGCGAGGGGCGGATGACCGCCTCCCGTCCGCGATCGGCAACAATGGCGGCGTGCGGTGGTCGTTCGTCGGTGTGCTCGTGGGCGTGGCCTTCACCTGCGCGTGGGTGGCCGGCGGCGGGTGGCTGCTCGACCGGACCGTGCTGAGGCCTGAGCTGAGCGGCGAGCAGGCCGGCGACGTGACGGCTGACGACGCCGGGCGCGGGCAGTTCGCCGCCCTCGTCACCGCAGCCACCGCCGAGGGCATGTACCCGGGCGCCCCGAACGCACCCGTGCGCGTGCTCTCCACGGTCGACCTCGTCCTGACCATCCCGGCAGGCGCAGAGCTCGCCGCGCCGACCCTGGTCGAGATCCACTCGCGGCTCATCGGCGCCAGCGAGGGCCCCGTCGAGCTCCGCCCCGAGCTGCTCGCGCAACTCGTGCGCGACGAGCGGGCAGGAGGACTTGCACCGGCCGCGATCGTCGTCCCGCGCATCGGGGCGCTCGAGGCGACCGACCGTGTGCTCAGGCTCGTCGTGCCGGTCGCGGCGATCGCTGCGGTCGTGCTGTTCGCCCTCGTGGCCCTCACCCGACCTGAGCGCGATGTCCTCATCCGCGCGGCCGGGCTCGGTCTGCTGGTGCTCGCCATGGTCGTCGTGCTGTTCCGCCACGTCCTGCCCGGCTATGTGCCGCCGGTGCTCGAGGACTCGATCTGGGCGCAGGTGCCCGCGGTCGCCGCTCGCGCCCAGCTGATCGGCACGCTGATGCTCGCCGCCGGCCTCGCAGTGGTGGGGCTCGTCCTGGTGCTCATCGCCGGACGCACCGGCCGCCGGAGGCGCCGCACTGCGCCGACGAGCAGCTACCGCTACCGCGAGCAGTACCGCTGGAGCTGAGCCGACGCCGGATCAGGCGATGAGCTCGTCGACGAACTCCTGGAACACGTCGGCGTAGTGCATCGCGTCGGCGTCGGAGTGCAGCACCGAGATCAGCCACTGCTCGTCGAGGCCGGGCGGGAGCAGGACACCGCGGTTGATGCCGTGCATCCACTGCGCGAAGGCCAGGTCGAAGTCGGTCGCCTTGTAGTCGCGGTAGTTGCGGATGGGCTCGTTGGCCCACGTGACGCAGCCCTTCGCGCCGAACTGCACCGTGTGCGCAGGGAGGCCGGCGCGGCTGATGATCGAGCCACAGGCGTCGACGAGGCGCTGGTTGCGCTCGACCACCTGCCGAGTGACCTCGGGCGTGCACACATCAGCGAGCACCGCCTTGGCCGCAGCCATGCACAACGGGTTGCCGTTGTAGGTGCCGAGGTGGAGCACGCGGCCCGTCGTGATCTGGTCCATGCACTCACGGGTCCCGCCGAAGGCGCCGAGCGGCAGGCCGCCACCGATGCTCTTGGCGAGCGAGACCAGATCGGGTTGCACCCCGAGCGCACCGGTCGCGCCGCTCCACCCGGCGGTGATGCCGGTCTTGACCTCGTCGAAGATGAGCAGGGTGCCGTACCGACGGGTGATCTCGCGGACGGCCTCGAGATAGCCGGGCTGCGGGAGGCAGATCCCGATGTTCTCCATGACCGGCTCGACGATGAACGCCGCCACCTCGCCGCTGCGCAGGGCGCGCTCGAGGGCCTCCGGGTCGTTGTAGGGGATGACGATCGTGTCGGCGAGCACGGCGCTGGTGATGCCGGCCGTGGCCGGGACGGGCACCGGCGCATGCGCCGGACCGGCCCGATCGATCGGGGGCTTCATCGAGATCATCACCTCGTCGTGGTGGCCGTGGTAGCCGCCCTCGACCT
>DAINND010000395.1:0-2842 GCA_036736065.1 Ilumatobacteraceae bacterium | reverse complement strand
CAACGAGATCGCGGTCGCTCGACAGGTGGCCCTGCTGCGGCCGACCGACGTGATGGTGACGCTCGACCTGCGCCGGTACGAGCGGTGGGTGGTCGAGGCAGCCCGATCCGCGGCAGCTGCAGGTGTCTGGTCGCTCGCGCTCACCGACAGCGTGCTGTCGCCGCTCGCTGCGGTGGCTGAGATGACGATCGTGGTGAGCGCCGCCAGCGCCGGGCCGTTCGACAGCCACGTGGGCACGCTCGCCGTGTTCAACCTGCTGGTCGCCTCGGTGGCCGAGCAGCTCCGTGACGTCGCCACGGAACGGATCGATCGGCTCGAGGCCGTCTGGAGATCGTCGTTCACCGACTCGTGACACCGCTGCGGACCTGGCTGCGGTGCGCGCCCAGGGAGCGCGCCTAGGGTGCGCGCATGAGATTCGGATTGATCTTCGCCAACACCGGCATGGGGGCCTCGCCGGTCGGTGCCCGCCAGCTCGCGACCAAGGCCGAGCAGCTGGGCTTCGAGTCGCTGTGGACCGTCGAGCACGTGGTCGTGCCGTCGGGCTACGAGTCGCAGTACCCCTACGACCGTTCGGGCAAGATGGCCGGTGGCGCCGAGGAGTTCGATCTGCCGGACCCGCTCATCTGGCTGGCCTACGTCGCTGCGGCCACCGAGCGGATCAAGCTGGGCACGGGCATCTTGATCCTGCCTCAGCGCAACCCGCTCGTGGTGGCCAAGGAGGTCGCGACACTCGATGCGCTGAGCGGAGGACGGGTCATCCTCGGCACGGGTGTGGGGTGGCTGCGCGAGGAGTTCGAGGCACTGGGTGTGCCGTTCGAGGACCGCGGCCGACGCCATGACGACTATGTCGCGGCGATGCGCGCGCTCTGGAGCGAGGACAAGGCGACGTTCTCGAGCACCTACGCGTCGTTCGAGCGGTGCATCAGCCGTCCGCGGCCGGTCCACGGGAGCATCCCGATCGTCATCGGTGGGCACACGGCCCCGGCAGCCCGGCGAGCGGCGCGCATCGGCGACGGCTTCTTCCCCGGGAGCGGGAGCGTCGAGGAGTTGCGCACGGCCTTCACCGCCATGCACGAGGAGTGCCGCGTGCTCGGCCGCGACCCCTCCGAGGTGGAGCTCACCGCCGGGGGAGCGGGCCGCACGCTCGACGAGACCTCGGCCCGTGTCGAGCAGTTGGCCGCGCTCGGCGTGACGCGGGTGATGCTGCCGCCACTGCCCGGCGACCGACTCGACGAGCTGGCCGCCGGCCTCGCCGAGCGGTTCGGGATGGACGCCTGACACGCGACCGTGCCGAGCGTCGTCGCCGGCCCGTGGCGCAGGGCGGTGAGAGGTTGATGCGGTAGCATTTCGTCATGACGAAAATGGGGGACGATGGTCGTGCCGGGGGTGTGGTGCAGGCGCGACGCTGCCGGTGGTGCCGCATGCCGCTCGCCGAGCGCACCGGCCCCGGTCGACCCCGGACCTTCTGCTCGCAGCGCTGTCGCCAATGGGACTGGGTGGCCCGCCAGCGTGCCGCCGAGCTGACCCTTGGTGAGGACCAGTTGGTGATGGCTCGGCGCGAGCTCGACGACGTCCACGACGAGATCTACGTGCTGCAGTGCGCCGTGGCTGACACCCGGCGCGACCTGGAGCACCCGATGGGCCTCGCCGCGGCGCTCGCGGCGCTGCGCAGGCTGCTCGACGCTGCCGAGCCCTTGGCCGGTCGGCGCCACGGCCCGTCCGGAGGGTGTCGTCTGGCCGTCGTGCGGCCCCGGCGCGCCCATGGCACAACGCCCATAATCATCGTTATGTCAATGATGATGGTGCAGGACCGGAGCGCTGAGCTGGGACGACGCAGTACGCCGCCTCCCCGAGCGGCGCCGACCGTTTCGGGTACCATCGCCGCTCGTGCGGGGGCTGTGGGGCAAGTTGTCGTCGGTCGTCGTCGGTGTCGCGGCACTGCTCGGCGGCGGGATCGCTCCGGCAGCGGCGACGGATCGGTCGGACGCCGATGCGCTCATCGACACCTACCTCCCCCTGCTCCGTGTGGTTGCCCAACCCGAGCCGTGCGGGCCTGGCGAGCCCTACCGGGTGATGCGCGCCGACGCCTTGCTCGGCGTCGACGGGATCGGTCGGGACGGCGTGGTGCTGACCGGTGGGGACGGGCGGGTCGAGGCCCCGACGGAGGCCGACCTCCCCGATCCCGGTGACGACACCTGGCATCTCGACATCCCCGGCAACGCCCTGCGGCCGGAGTGCGACTACGAGGAGCTGTTCGAGGCCTGGAAGACCGAGCCGACGGTCTACGCCCGGGTGGCCACCGAGGACGGTCGCCCCGGCGAGCTCGTCGTGCAGTACTGGTTCTTCTACCTCTACAACGACTGGAACGATCGCCACGAGGGTGACTGGGAGATGATCCAGGTGCACTTCCGGGCAGCGGATGTGGCCGAGGCGCTCGCGGTAGAGCCCTACCAGGTCGCCTTCGCCCAGCACGAGGGCGCCGAGCTGTCGGACTGGGACGGCGACGCGCTCGAGGTGGTGGACGGCACTCGCCCGGTGGTCTACGTGGCCGCCGGAAGCCACGCCTCCTACTACCGAGAGGCCCGCTGGTTCGGCAAGAGCGCGGCCAGCGGCTTCGGGTGCGACGACACGCGAGGGCCTCACGACGAGGTCTCGCCCGCGGTGGAGGTGCTGCGCGACGCCGAGCTGCCGCAGTGGGCCCGCTACGAGGGTCGCTGGGGCGAGAAGCGCCCATCGTTCAACAACGGCCCGACGGGCCCGATCACCAAGCGGCAGTGGGCCGCACCGCTCTCGTGGGCCGATGAGGAAGGGCGTCGGGGCGCTGTCGACCTCCCTGCCGGGG
>DAINND010000394.1:0-2851 GCA_036736065.1 Ilumatobacteraceae bacterium | reverse complement strand
CTGGCGATGGTGAACGACCGGCGCACGCTGGTGCGCCTCAACCCGACCCATGTGTACGCGATGGTTCCGCAACCCGGCTGCTCGCGTCGGCGACGACCAGCACCCGGTCGCAACGGTGGGTGTCCTCGCCGGTCACGGCGTGCGCCTCACCGGGCGCCCTCACGGCGTGCCCGGCCGGCCACGCGCCACCTTCCACGCCAGCCAGAACAGCGGCAGCTGCAGCGGCAGGCGCAGCCAGGCCGCCAGCGCCGAGTCGAAGGGCGGGTCCATCTCCTTCATGCCGCCGTCGAGCGCCGCCTGGATGTTGGCCGGGTAGACGCCGATGAACGTGGCCAGCGCGACCCACCCGCCGAGACGACGGGTGCGCGGGATGGCCACCAGGATCGCCGCGGCCACCTCGACCACTCCGCTCAGATAGGTGATCAGCCGCTTCGAGCCGGGCATCCAGTCGGGCACGATCGGATCGAAGAACTTGGGGTTGGCGAAGTGGGCGACCCCTGCTCCGCCGAGGATGACGATCAGCAGCAGCGCGGGCACCGACAGGCGGGGGCGGGTCATGGCCGCACCCTAGGGCCGCTGGCTGCTCAGGTGCCGAAGCGGCGGCGGATCGCCGCGGCGTGCGCGGGGAAGCCCTCGTGGTCGGCGAGCGCGACGATCGACGGGGCCATGCGGCGCAGTGCCTGCTCGTCGGCTCGGGCGACGGCGGTGCGCTTCAGGAAGGCCTCGGCGGTGATGCCCGAGGACACCTGGGCGAACCCGCTCGTGGGCAGCGAGGCCGGGCAGCCGATCACGAAGTTGGCGGCGCTGAACGGGGTGTGCTGGCCGAGCAGGATCTCCCCGGCTTCGGTGAGCAGCTCGAGCGTGGGCTCGAGCTGGTGGTCGGCCACGGCGAGCTGCAGGTGCTCGGGCGCGTAGCGGTTCGACACGTCGGCGGCTTCGCCGAGGTCGTGCACCAGCACACACCCACCGTTGGCGCCGAGCGACGACCGGGCCGCCTCGGCACGAACCGCTGGCAGGTCGGCGAGCTGGCGGGCGAGCTCGGCGTCGACGGCGTCGGCGAGCGGAGACGACGTGGTGACCAGCACCACCGCGGAGTCCGTGCCGTGCTCGGCTTCGATGAGCAGGTCGGCGGCGAGGCGCACGGGGTCGGCCGTGTCGTCGGCGATCACCAGGCTCTCGGTGGGGCCGAGCAGCATCATCGTCACCACACCGTGGCGTTGCATCTCGACCTGCGCGCAGGTGACCGCGGGAGAGCCGGGCCCCACCACCTTGCGCACGCGTGGGATGCGCTCGGTGCCGAAGCCCAACGCTGCCACGCCGGCCGGGCCGTTGACCCGGAACACCTGGTCGATGCCGAGCTTGCGGCACACGGTGAGCACGGCGGGGTCGACCTCACCGCGGCCGCCGGGCACCGGAGGCACGACGAGCGCCACCTGCGGCACACCGGCCACCACGGCCGGCACACCGAGCTGGTAGGCGACGCTCGGGTACGACGCCTTGCCGCTCGGCACGAACAGCCCGGCCGACACCACCGGGGTGATCTTCTCGCCGACCACCAGCCCGGCCTCCCCCTCGAACGACCAGTGCGCGGCTCGGTCGATGAGTCGCTCGTTGAAGGCGCGCAGGTGGGCGATCGCGTCGTCGATCGCAGCGTCGAGCTCGGGTGGCACGCGGGCCGCGTCGATCTCGTCAGCGCTCACCCGCAGCTGGTCGGGCGTGAGCTCGATGCGGTCGAAGCGGGCCAGGGCCCGGCACACCGCCTCGTCACCGTGTTCGCGGACGTCATCGATCAGCTCGGCGATCGCGCTGCGCAGCGCCGGGTCGAAGATGTCGTCGAGGCCGCGGTGGCACAGTGCGGCGCGCTCGGGCTCGGTCATCGTCGCCCAGCTCATGCGGCGCATCACGCCCGTGTCGTGCGGCATGGGTCGACGGTACCCGCAGCCCCGAGGCGCGCCCAACCGCGAATCGACCGTTCCCTGGGGCACGCAGGCCCGAGCCGCTAGGCTTTCGCCACGTTCCGTGAACACCTGCGGACACCAGTCGTGTGAGGAGCGTGCCATGCCGGTCACTGTCATCGTCGGCGCCCAGTGGGGCGACGAAGGCAAGGCCAAGGTCATCGACCTGCTGTCGAAGGAGCACACCCACGTGGTGCGCTACCAGGGCGGGCACAACGCAGGGCACACCGTGGTGGTCGGCGACCAGCGCTATGCCCTGCAGCTCGTGCCGAGTGGCATCCTCTACGACCACGTCGTGCCCGTCATCGCCAACGGTGTGGTGGTCGACCTGCCCACGCTGTTCCGCGAGATCGACACGCTCGAAGGTCGCGGCGTGTCGTGCGCCCGGCTGGTGGTGAGCAGCCACGCGCACCTGATCTTCCCGTGGCACCAGGCCTGGGACGCGCTCGACGAGCAGGGCCGCGGCGACGCCAAGATCGGCACGACGTTGAAAGGCATCGGCCCGGCCTATGCCGACAAGGCCCGTCGCGTGGGCATCCGCGCCGGTGACGTGCTCGACCCCGAGGCGTTCGTCGCCGCAGTGCGTGAGCGCGGCGTGGCCGAGAACGCGGCGATCACCGCAGCCGGCGGCGAGGCGCTCGACGTCGATGCGATCGTCGAGCAGTTCCGCGCGCTGGGCGCCCGGTTGGCGCCGCACGTCGGCGACACGGTGAGCCTGTTGCACGACGCCCTCGCCGCCGGCAACCAGCTGCTGCTCGAGGGCGCCCAGGCGACATTCCTCGACCTCGACCACGGCACCTACCCGTACGTCACCTCGTCGAACCCGACCGCCGGCGGGGCCTGCGCCGGCACCGGGCTCGGGCCGCGGCTCATCGACCGCATCGTCGGGATCACCA
>DAINND010000393.1:0-2867 GCA_036736065.1 Ilumatobacteraceae bacterium | reverse complement strand
CCGCTGGGAGCTGCTCGCCCCCGGCCTGTTCGAACTCGGTGTCCCCGGCTACGCCTACACGAAGCACTCGATGCTGCAGCGTCCGGGGCGGGAGAACCTGTCGGTGGTGTACTCGGCCCACGAGGCGACGAGCGTCGGGAAGATCGCTGCGTACCTGCAGGCCGGGCTGCGGGTGGCGGTGGTGCTCGACATCCCGAAGGGTACGATGGGCGCGGAGGGGAACGGGATGCCGGTCGTTTACGGCGACCTCACCGACGACCGCTACCAGCATCCGGCCGGCCACATCGTCGGGCTCGTCTCGAAGGCACCGACGCTGAAGTTGAAGGAGGAGATCCGCCAGTGCGGGTTCGCCAAGGCCCCGACCAGCGAACCGGTGAAGGTCACGCTGTCGAAGAAGAAGTCGGCGTCCGTCACGGCGATCACCCCTGCAGCCGTGGAGGTCCCCGCCCAGGCGGCATGACCCGAACAGTCGGACAACACGGTGCGGGCTCCGCACCAGCGTGCGGGGCCCTCACCGTTGTCCGCACACGCATCCCGCTCACCGTCGCAGCGACGCGGCGACGAGGACACGGCCCGACGTCACCCGCTGCTCCGCATCGTCGCCGAGCACCGCTGAGCAGATCAGGGCTTGACTCTCACCCTGGAAGAGGGTCGGAGGATGTCGGCGCAATGTTCACCATCGGAGACTTCGCAACGTTCACCCAGGTCTCGGTCCCGGCGTTACGGCTCTGGGATCGCAGAGGGATCCTCGTGCCCGCCCGGGTCGACCCCGACACCGGGTACCGCTACTACCGCGCCGAGCAGGCCGTGGTCGTCCAGCGGATCCTGGCGCTCAAGGAGCTCGGCTTCACGCTCGGGCAGATCGGCCCCATCCTGGCCGACCCTCCCAGCACCGAGGCGATCGCCGGGATGCTGGCGATCCGCCGAGCCGAGGCCGAGCGGGATCGCCAGCAGGCCGAGGAGAGGATCCTGGCGATCGAGGCGACGCTCCGCACCCTCGACAGGAGCCCCGACATGCACACCGCCTACGACATCGTCCGCAAGATCTCCCCCGCTGTTCGACTCGCCAGCACCTCACAGCGGCTCGGGTCCGACGCCGACGACCCGCAACGGCGCTTCGCCGCCTTCGGGCAGCTGTTCGGCGACCTCAGCGCCGCGCTCGACGCCGAGGGCGTCGCCCCGATCGGGCCGGCCTGGAGCCTCTACGACCGCTCCGACGATGCGGGCATCGTGGTGCACGCGGCCCTGCCGATCTCCCCGGACGCCACCATCACCACACCGGGCGTGGTCGTGGTCGACCGACCCGAGCTGGACGTCGCCTCGACGATCCACGTCGGCGACGTCGCCGAAATGGCCACTGCCTACGCCGCCATCATGGAGTGGCTCGAGGCGCGCTCGCTGCCGCCGAGCGGCGGCTCGGCGGAGATCTCCCTCGTCTGGGACCCGGAGCACCCCGAGCGCAACGTCACCGAGCTCCACCTCGCGATCCAGCCGGAGGCCTGAGGATGCCCATGACCCCGCGTCAGAAGTACGAGCGCTACAGCGAACCTCGTACCAAGGTCCTGACCTCCGCGTTCGCCGGTGTGCCCGCAGGAGCTCGACTGCACATCTCGACGCCGCGCGACCTCGAGGCCCGCATCCGAGCAATCCCGGAGGGAACCGCGCTCGACATCCCGGCGCTCCGCGACGAGGTCGCCGCAGCTCACGAGGCGGACGCCACCTGTCCGGTGACCACTGCGATGTACCTGCGGATCCTGCTGGAGATCGCCGTGGACGACGTCGTCGACGGCGTCGAGATCGGGCAGGTCACCCCCGTCTGGCGGGTCGTCGCGCCCGACAGCCCCGTGGCTCAGCGGGTCGCTGGCGCCGTTGAGCTCATCGCCGACCGGCGACGAGCGGAGGGCCTTGCGGCCGGTTGCCCCGAGGCGCCCACGTGGGTCGCTGCGTCTCGACGCCGATCGGCTGACGTTCGTCGAGAAGCGCGGGCGGGTGCGTATCGACGCGCCGTTGCAGGAGCTGCACAGCGTGCACCCGGCGGAGGCGGGCGCCGCCTTCGACATCTGGCACGGGAACCGCCGCCATCGGTTGGTCGGCGGCTCGCAGTCCCCGGTGACGTCGACCCAGATGGAACTCGACCCTGGCGGCTCACTCGGCCGGTCGGTCGGGGGCCTGATGCTGCAGCGGGCCGTGGTGGCCCGGCTGGTGGAGGAGCTGCGGCCGGTCGTCGGTCCTGTCCCACCCGGGGTGCGCGTGCGTCGCCCGGCAGGTCCGGGCCGCCACGTCGCCCAGATCGTCCTCGGGTGTTTCGCCAGCGTCGCTCTGCTGATCCTGGTGACCTGGTTGGTCTGGTTGGTCACCGGCTGATCCCGGTGTCCGGCGGTCAGGGCACCCACTGCTCCTCGACGAGCGTTACTGCGCCGCCGCCCACGGTCAGCCACACGCCGAAGTATCGCTCCGTGCCGGCCGCGACCCAGTCGGTGTAGCGCGTGGTGCGGACGGTCGAGGGGTCGCCGGGTTCGGGGTACCAGCGGGACTGGGCGTCGGCGGCGGCCGGCAGCGTGCGGAGCGCCGGGTTCTCGTTGCGGACGTAGTAGTCGTTCGGCGGCGGGGACTCCTCGCCGTCCGCAGCGGCGGCGATGGTGGCGTTCTCCCCGGTGAACCAGCAGGCCAGGTCGAAGCTGAGCTCGGTCGTCCCCAGGGTTTCCAGGCTGCCGAACCAGCGGCCGTCCGGGAGGGTCGCCGGGGTGCCGGGGGTGCAGCCCGACCCCTCGGGGGCCCCGCTGCCGGGTGTCGCCGTGGCGGGCGGGCCGGTGGTGGTCGGGGTGGTGGTGGTCGTGGTCGTCGGAGCGGTCGTGGGTGGCGGAGCG
>DAINND010000392.1:0-2888 GCA_036736065.1 Ilumatobacteraceae bacterium | reverse complement strand
GCGATCCTGGCCGACCCGCGGGTGCTCGTGCTCGACGACGCCACGAGTGCCGTCGACCCGTCGAAGGAGCACGAGATCCGCGAGGCGATGGCCACGGTGATGGATGGGCGCACCACGATCGTCATCGCCCATCGGGCAGGCACCATCGCCCTGGCCGACCGCGTGGTGCTGCTCGACGGGGGCCGCGTGGCAGCGCAGGGCACGCACGACGAGCTGTTGGCGACGAGCCCTCGCTACTGCGAGGTGCTCGCCGCGCTCGAGGCCGACACCGACGACGATGCCGGGGTGGTCGGCTGATGCTGCCGACGGTCACCACCGAGGAGACGATCGACCGCGACCAGGCGCGCAACGTCGTGCGTCGCTCGCTCGAGTTCGCTGCGCCGTACCGCCGTTCCATCTGGAAGGCGGTCGCCTACGTGACACTCGTGACGTTGTGCACCGTGGCCGGCCCGCTGCTGGTGCTCGTCGCCACCGACTCGGGCCTGCTCGGGCGCGACGCAGGGGTGCTGAACGCCTGTGTGGCCGCCTATGTGGCGGTGGTGGGGATCAGCTATGTCGCAGCCCGCCAGCAGTACCTCGCCATCAACACCGCCGGCGAGGGGTTCCTGCGCGACCTGCGCGTGCGCGTGTTCGACCGGTTGCAGGCCCAGTCGATGGCCTTCTACGACCGGAACAAGGCCGGTGTGCTGGTGGCCCGGATGACAGCGGACATCGAGAGCATGGCCGAGCTCATCCAGTGGGGCTTGCTGCAGTTCGTCAGCGCGGCGCTGCTGCTCGTGGTGACGATCGTGGTGATGGCGGCGACCAGTTGGCAGCTGCTGGTGGCCGTGATGGTCATCCTTCCCGTGGTGATCGTCGCGTCGATCCGGTTCCAGCGGCAGTCACGTCTGGCCTATCTCGACGTGCGCGACAAGGTGGGCCAGAACCTGTCGAACCTGCAGGAGTCGATCACCGGGGTCCGGGTGATCCAGGCGTACCACCGCGAAAGCGAGCAGACCCGCCGGTTCGTGGGCAGCAACCGTGCGCTCTACCGGTCGCACGTGCACGCCGTGAAGGTGAGCGTCTGGTACTTCGGGTTCGTCGAGTTCGTCGGCGTCTTCGCCGTGGCGCTGATGGTCGGCGCCGGTGGCTGGCTGGCTCACCGCGAGGTGGTGAGCGTCGGGGCCGTCGCCGCGTTCGTGCTGCTGATCGGCAACCTGTTCGACCCGATCCAGCAGCTGTCGCAGCTGTGGAACACCGTCCAGTCGGCCGCTGCGTCGCTGCACAAGCTCTACGGCATCATCGATGCCGAGCCCGACGTGGCCGAGCACCCTCGACCCGTCGACCTGCCGGGCACCGGAGTGCTCGAGGCCCACCGCCTCTCGTTCCGGTACGAGGGCGCCGAGCGCCGGGCGCTGGCCGAGGTGTCATTGCGCATCGCGCCGGGAGAGCGGTTGGCGTTGGTGGGCCCCACCGGCGCCGGCAAGAGCACGCTCGCCAAGCTGCTCGCCAGGCTCTACGACCCGACCGAGGGCTACGTCACCTTCGGCGAGGTCGATCTGCGCCTGGCCTCGATGCGCTCCTTGCGCGAGCGGATCGTGGTGGTGCCCCAGGAGGGGTTCCTCTTCGGCGGCACGGTGCTCGACAACGTCCGCATCGCCCGACCCGACGCGAGCGACGACGAGATCGCCGCAGCGCTCGCCTCGATCGGGGTGCTCGAGCGGTTCACCGAGCTGCCCGAGGGCCTGCGCACCGAGGTGCGCGAGCGCGGGTCGCGTCTGAGCGCCGGTGAACGCCAGCTGGTGTCGTTGGCCCGTGCTGCGCTGGTCGATCCGGCGGTGCTGGTGCTCGACGAGGCGACGAGCAACCTCGACCCGGGCACCGAGGCTGTCGTCGAGCACGCGCTCGAGTACCTGATGGGCGGGCGGACGGTGATCGTGGTGGCCCATCGGCTCTCGACGGTGCGCCGGGCCGACCGGATCGCCGTGGTCGATCATGCGCGTGTCGTCGAGCTCGGCACCCACGACGAGCTGGTCGCCCTCCAGGGCCGCTACGCCGCGCTCGCCGACGCCTGGCAGCGCTCGCAGCCGAACGGCTGAGCCCGGCGGGTCGCTCGGCGGTCAGCCCGCCGGTGGCAGACGGCTGGCGAAGAACGCCCAGGCGACCTCGGCGAACTCGATGTCGCGGTTCTGCGCTCCGGTGAGCCGGGTCGTCTCGATCAGCACGGTGCGGCTCGCAACAGTGTGTCCGGCGTCGTCGAGGCGCCACCACTCGACCGGTGCCGGCCCGGGGTAGACGACGCGGTTCGCCGGGCCTGCGTCACCGGGGTCGGAGTCGACGACGCTGACGGTGGGCTCCACCCCGACGCGGCCGTTGATCTCGAGCCAGCGGTCGCGCGTCGCTTCGGCCGAGACCACGCGGCCGCGGTTGCAGGCGCCGCCGATGTCGGCGACGCAGCCCCCGTCGTAGGGCATCTGGATGTCGGCCGTGCCGTGGACGAGGACGATCGGCACCGGCCTGCCCGGGCCGGTCGTGCACGGCCCGGGCAGAGGACGCTCGGGGAGGTTGCCTGCACCAGCGGCGACCGCACCGACCAGCTCGGGTCGGTGGAAGGCGAAGGCCAGCGTCATCTGGGCGCCGTTCGATCCACCCGCCATGAACACCTGTCCGGCGGTGAGGCCCAACTCGGCGCGCACCCGTTCGGTGAGCGTGCTGAGGAAGGCGATGTCGTCGGCGTCGCTCGCGACGGTGTTGTCCGATCGGCAGTCGACCCAGCCACGGTTGCCCGCCCGGTCGCGTGCCGGCAGGCCCTCGGGGTAGACGACGACGAAGCCCTCGCGGTCGGCGACGGCTCGGAACACCGACAGCGGGTGCTCACCCTCGTCGGCCACGCCGAGGCCCTCCCCGCC
>DAINND010000391.1:0-2908 GCA_036736065.1 Ilumatobacteraceae bacterium | reverse complement strand
CGTGAACCGTGTCGGCTACGACGTCACGGCCAAGCCGCCCGGAACCATCGAGTGGGAGTGATCGGCAGGCCGGCTCGAACCACGCCGCCCGGGCGCGTTCGCAACACGTTCGTCATATTGGTAACATGAGCGACACCATGCGGAGTGGATCTGTCGTTCGCGTTCTCGTCGCCATCGTCCTGGTCGGCGGATTGTCGGTGCCCACCGTGGCGGCCGACAGCGTGACCGACCAGCAGGCCAAGGTCGAGCGGATCGCCGACCAGCTCGACGAGCTCGAAGCCCGGATCGGCCGGATCACCGAGGACTACGGCGCAGCGCTCGACCGCCTCGAGGAGCTCGAGGGGGAGATCGCCACGGCGCAGGCCTCGGTCGACGCCAAGCAGGGCGAGCTGGCCAAGGTGCAGAGCCAGCTGACCTCCATCGCACTCGATGCCTTCACCGCCGGTGGCTCGCTCGGGCTCACCCCGCTGTTCTCGTCGGTCGACGCGTTCACCTCCGACCTCGCCCGGAGTGAGTTGTCGCGGCTGGCGCTCGATCGAGGCGCTGGCGACAGCGACGAGATGCAGGCGCTGATCGCCGACCTGGCCGCCGAGACTGCAGCGCTCGAATCGAAGAAGGTCGAGCAGCAGTCCCTCATCGCCACCCTCGAGGCCCGCCGGGCCGAGGGTGAGGCGCTGACTGCCCAGTACGAGCAGGAGTATGCGGCTGCGCAGGCCGAGCTCGGTGAGCTGATCCGCGAGGAGCAGGAGCGTCGTGCAGCAGCCGCGATCGCCGCGGCGATCCAGCAGCAGCAACAGCAGCAGCGCCCGCCGGTGGTCACGCCACCGCGCGGCGGTGGCGACACGACCCCCGATCCGGGCGGCGGCGGTGGCGACACCGGTGGTGGCGGTGACACCGGTGGCGGTGGCGGTGACACGGGCGGCGGCGGTGGCGACACCGGTGGCGGTGGCGGCGGCACGGGCGGCGGTGGCGGCGGCACGCCTCCTCCTCCGCCCCCTCCTCCGCCTCCTCCGCCCTCGTCGAAGGCGAGCATCGCCGTGTCGGCGGCCCAGTCGCAGCTCGGCGTGGCCTATCGCTTCGCGGCCTCCATCCCCGGTGTGGCGATGGATTGCTCCGGCCTCACCAAGTTCGCCTGGGGCCGAGCGGGGGTCTACCTGCCGCACCAGTCGCGCCAGCAGTTCGCGTCGACGCCTCATGTGCCGCGGGACCAGGCTCAGCCGGGCGACCTGATCTTCTACCACTCACCGATCAGCCACGTCGGGATCTACGTCGGTGGTGGAGCGATGATCCATGCCACCCGGCCCGGGGACGTGGTCAAGGTCTCGCCAGTGCGCTGGAACAAGGTCGCCGGGGTCTCCCGGCCCGGCTGACGCCGGGTACGGTTGGCCTCCATGTCGAGCCACGAGATCCCCGGTGTCGCCGTTGACGCGGTCAGCCGCTGGCTGGCCGCTCACATCGATGGCGCCGAAGCGCCGTTCCGGTTCGAGCTGATCGCCGGCGGGCGTTCCAACCTCACCTACCGGGTGGTCGATGCCGTCGGGAACCGCTACGTGCTGCGCCGTCCGCCGCTCGGCCACGTCCTGGCCACGGCGCACGACATGGCTCGCGAGCACCGGATCATCGCCGCGGTCGGCCAGACACCCGTCCCGGTGCCGCCCGCTCTCGGGCTGTGCACCGACACCGAGGTCAACGGCGCTCCGTTCTACGTGATGGGCTTCGTCGACGGGGTGGTGCTCGACAGCGTCGAGAAGGCCGCAGCGCTCCCGGTCGAGCTGCGCGTGGAGGCATCGCACCACCTGATCGACGTCTTGGCCGACCTGCACTCGGTCGACATCGATGCGATCGGCCTCGGCGACCTCGCCAAGCGTGAGGGCTATGTCGAGCGCCAGCTCAAGCGCTGGTCGATCCAGTGGGAGCAGTCGAAGACCCGGGAGCTCGCCGCGATCGACGAGGTCGCGGCCCGGCTGCGCGACCGCCTCCCTGCGCAGCAGGGCGTTTCGATCGCGCACGGCGACTTCCGGTTCGGGAACTGCCTCACCGATATCACGAAGGGCCGCATCGCAGCCGTGCTCGACTGGGAGCTGTGCACGCTCGGCGACCCGCTGGCCGATGTCGGGTACCTCGGCGTCTACTGGTACGACGGGGAATCCGCCAACGTGCGTGCCAACGACCCGACGCCCGCCGGTGGCTTTGCCACCTACGACGACCTGTTGCAGCGGTACGCGGTCCGCACCGGCCGCGACCTGTCGGGCATCGACTACTACGTCGCGTTCAGCTGCTGGAGGCTGGCGATCATCAGCGAAGGCGTGTACGCCCGCTACCTGCACGGCGCGATGGGCAGCACCGACGGGGTCGAGTTCGACTCGTTCCGTGTGGGTGTCGACGCGTTGGCCGAGCGGGCGCTGGCCGCAGTGAGGAGGCTCTGATGGGCTCGACGGGAACCGATGTGCTGCAGGGGTGGGAGCGCAGCTCGTTCACCGCGGCGGGCATCACCCGCGACACCTACCGACGTGGATCGGGGCCGGGCGTCGTCGTGGTCCACGAGATCCCCGGCATCACCCCGGCCGTCGCCCGCTTCGCGAACGAGGTCGTCGACAGCGGGCTCACCGTGGTGATGCCGTCGCTCGTCGGAACCCCCGGCAAGGGCCCGAGCGCGCCGTACATCGCGTCGTCGATGGCCAAGGTCTGCGTCGCCAAGGAGTTCACCACGTGGGCGGTCGGGCAGACCTCGCCGATCATCGGCTGGCTGCGCGCGCTCGCCCGGGCGCTGCACACCGAGGTCGGCGGCCCGGGCGTCGGTGCCGTGGGGATGTGCTTCAGCGGGGGGTTCGCGCTCGGGCTGATGGTCGCCGACGTCATGGTGGCGCCGGTGCTCAGCCCGACGTCGCTGCCGTTCTCTGCCGGCGGC
>DAINND010000390.1:0-2917 GCA_036736065.1 Ilumatobacteraceae bacterium | reverse complement strand
TTGAGGGGCTAGTGCCCGTAAGGGCGTGGGGGTTCAAGTCCCCCCTTCGACACCACACATCACCCCGGGCCGGATCGCCCGGGGTGCTGTCGTTCCGGGCCTCGTGTGCACAGTTGGTCGTCAGCGGAGCAGAATGGAGCCGTGGCATCCAGCAGAGCTCCTCACGTCGGCGACCTCGATCCGCTCTGGCGCGAGTTGCTCGCCGTCGGTGTGGTCGCGCAGGACGTGTCCGTGAGCGGCATCGCCCGTTACGGCCGAGTCCACGCCGCGGTCGCCGAACGGGCCATCGACGGGTGCCGTGCCGCTGCGGTGATCGGCCCGGACGGCTCGGTCGACCCGGTGACGGCAGCCGAGCTGGTCGCCGACCTGCCCATCGAGCGGGTCGCCTCGGTGCACGCCGCCGTGGCTCGTCACCTGATGACCGGTGGGCCGGATCAGCTCGTGGAGGCGCTCCATCACGCGCGTGCTGCCGGGACGCTCGTGCCGCTCGACGAGCTGGTGTTCATGGCCGAGCGCGGTGGACGGCTGAGCCTCTCGCTCCACGACTACGCCTCGGCGTACGAGCTGCTCTCGGTCGCCGTCGAGTTCGGCAGCCCCGGCGACCACGGGGCAAACGGTCGCCGACTGTGCGATCTCGCGGCTGCTGCCGATGGTCTCGGCCGCGTGGGCGAGGCGCGCGACCTGCTGGCCCGTGCCGCCGTGCTCGGCGAGCTCGCCGATGACTCGGCGCTGGTGGTGCGCGCCGCCGTGCAGTACGCCCAGCCCGTCGACTGGTACGCCGGCGACCCGCGGGCGACAGCGCTGCTGCAGCGCGCCGAGGAGGTTGCAGGCACCGACGGTCAGCGCGTGGCTGTGACCGCGGCCCGAGCGCTGGCCGAGATGCGCATCCCCGTGATCGCCGGCGACATCGACCAGCAGTTGGCCTGGGTCACCCGGCCAGGTGTCGCGCATCGCGTGGCCGATGACGCGCTCGCTGCCTCATCGTCCTGTGACCTCGAGGTGCGCGGCCTCGCCCTTCTGGCGTGGCGCGCCACCCATCGTGCCCCGCGGTTCCTGGAGCGGCGCATCGCGACGTCGACCGAGGCACTCGACGCGGCTCAGCGCCTCCGGCACCCGTCGAACCAGGTGGAGGCGGCTGTCTGGTTGGCCGTCGACGCCCTCGAGCACGGCGATCGTTCGCTCTACGACGAGGCCCTCTCGGTGGCGCGCTGGGTGGCCGAACGCGACGGGAACCCGCGTCTCAAGTGGCGGGCCTACTGCCTGGCAGCGGGCGCTGCACTGCTCGACGGCGACCTCGATTCGGCCGAGCGGTTCCGTCTCCACGCGCGCGCCCTCGGCCAGCAGATCGCCTCACCCGGCTGGCTCGCGGCCGACCTGCTCCTGCTCGGCGAGCAGGTCATCGCCCGCGACGACCCGGCGGAGATGGCCGGCTATCTGCGCGACGACGAGGCCGTCGAGATGATCAGCCCCATTGGCCGCGCCGTGATGAGCTTCCTCCACGCGCGCTGCGGGAATCCGGACATCGCCGAGCGCTTCGTTCGCCGAGCCCTGCGTCGACTCGACGAGGAGAGCAGCTACCTGCTGCTGTGCACACGGGCGAGTGCCGTCGCGGTGGCGGCCGGCCTCGAGCAGGTGGCGGCCGAGCTGGTGCCCCTGCTCGAGCCGTGGGTCGACCGTGTCGCGCTCGACGCCAACGGGTGGTGGTGCGATGGTCCTGTGGCCCTCTGGGTGGCGGAGCTGCAGCTGCTGCGGGGAGAGCTCGACCAGGTCGAGCACCTCCTCGACGCCGGCGAGCAGCTGGCCCATGCGATCAACGACGTGCGTGCGCTGAGGCGCGCGGCGGCCGTGCGGGCGCAGCTGGCGCCAGGTTCGATGCGCCGACGGGTGATGGCGGTGGCTGACCCGGCAGCCGCGCTCGCCGAGCCACTGACCGCCCGCGAGCGCGAGGTGCTGCGCCATCTGGCCGCAGGCCGGACCAATCGTGAGATCGCTTCGGCCATGGCGTTCAGCGTGTCGACGGTGCGGGCGGCCACGATGGCGATCTACCGCAAGCTCGCGGCCAACGGTCGCACCGCCGCCGTGGCCCGGGCGCTCCAGCTGGGCCTGCTCGAGCGCGTCCCCTAGGACGAACCTGCCCGCAGACGCGACGAGAGGCCTCCACCGTGTGGGGGAGGCCTCTCGTTGTCGTCCGTCCCGATGTGGAACCGGGACAGGCTGGCCGTCGGGCTCCCGATCCCGTTGGCCGACACCTGCCGCACTGCGGCTGGTGGGATGAGCATGGCGCAGGCGCAGGCCTGACGCCAGGGATCGCGAGCACCTCTGACCGGATGGTCGGCAGGTGTGACCGGGTGGTCAGACCGATGGCCGGGTCGCTCCTCAGGACGGTGTGCGGCGGACCACGACGCTGCCGACCGAGTAGCCGGCTCCGAACGAGCAGATCACCCCGACATCACCGGATCGCAGGTCGTGGCGATGCTGGTGGAAGGCGATGATCGAGCCAGCCGAGCTGGTGTTGGCGAACTCGTCGAGCACCACGGGCGCCTCGTCCTCGTCCGGCACGCGCCCGAGGACTGACTTGGCGATGAGCTGGTTCATCTTGAGGTTCGCCTGGTGGAGCCAGAACCGGCGGACCGCCGCAGGCTCGAGGTCGAGCGCGGCGAGGTGGTCGGTGATGTGGGTGGCCACCATGGGGCAGACCTCGCGGAACACTTGCTGGCCACGCTGGCGGAACACCAGCTCATCGGGGTCGCGCTCGCCGTCCTCGCTCGCATTGAGGAAGCCGAAGTCGTTGCGGATCGTGTTCGAGAACCTGGTCGCGAGCTTGGTGCCGAGGATCTCCCAGCGTTCCGTGGCGATCGCGTCATCGGCCCGTTCGAGAACCACGGCGGTGCAGGCGTCGCCGAAGATGAAGTGGAAG
>DAINND010000389.1:0-2920 GCA_036736065.1 Ilumatobacteraceae bacterium | reverse complement strand
GGACCGGACGCGAGGCGACCCCGGTCCACGACGTCATCCGCCAGGACCTGCGCAGCTACCTCGAGCCGGAGGGCCCCGACGGGCGCGCCGGCCTCGACCACCAGCAGCGCCTCGACCGGTTCAAGGACCTGCTCACCAACGCCCTCACCTCGGCCACGCCACTGGTGTCGATCGACAAGAACCTGCTCCGCCGGGTGCACCCGAACTCGGAGATGCACGACCAGCCCGCGCAGCTCACGATCGAGCCGCTGCCCGTCATCGGCGAGGCCCGGCGCATCGCCCAGGAGGTGCTCGACCGCCAGCTCGGAGCAGCCGGCAAAGACGGCGTCGCTGCCGGCGCACGCTTCGTCGACGGCGCCACCCAGACGCCGATCGAGAGCGTGCTCATCGTGTCGCAGCTGAAGGGCGCCGTGCACCCGAGCGTGATGACCTCGGTCACCCAGCCCATCGCCGAGGCGTGGAACGCGGTGCGTGCTGCGGGCATCGCCACCTTCTGGCAGTACCGCCGCGCGCGGACCCTGCCCGAGTCGATCCCCGTGGCACCCAAGGTGCTCAACGCGATGATCAAGGGCTGGTTCACCGGGCGCATGCTCGGCGCCATCCCCGACCCGGACCCGCAGACCGGCTTCCGCATCGGTTACGACACCGGCACCGCCGAGGGCGCGAAGACGGCGAACTTCATGTGGCCGTTGTTGCGCAGCGGCGCACTGGGCCCGACCCTGGCGCGCATGACGCACCGGGCCGAATGGCTGCCCGCGCTGCTCGAGTCGCTCGGCCTGGCCTACGCGCTCTACCCGACCAACCCGGGCGTGCTCGTCGGCTACGAGCAGCTCCACCGCTACGGCTCGAGCATGATCGCGATCGAGGACTTCATCATGTCCGGCTCGATCCCCGGCGCCATCGCCACGCCGCAGATCGGCGGCGACACACCTGCGGAGCGGTTCGCGGCAGCCCGCCACGGCCTGAAGTCGACCCTCGACGTCTACCTCGAACTGGAATCGCGCGAGGTCCTGCCCGGCCGCAACGAGTTCTTCTCGCTGCCCTACGGTCAGTCGCTCTACCCGCTGATCGTCAAGGCCCTGCAGGAGCTCTTCGAGGCCGTGCCCAACCCCGCCGGCGCACAGGCCGGAGCAGTGGGCTGATGGACGCGCTCACGATCGCCCTCGTCCACTCGGGGGCCCACGACGCCTACGCCATGCTCGCCGAGCTCTCGGCCCAGGGCATGGCCCACACCTGCGTGCTGCGCGACGAGGACGGCACCTCGGTGCTGCTCGACTCCGGCACCATCACCGAGATCGTCCTCGACGAGTACCTCGCTCGCCAGCGCCCCTCGGTGCTGCGCCTCGTGCACACCGTGATCGTCGTCGACGGCGAGATGCTCGCCATCCCCGACGCAGCGGCGCTCCGCGAGCGGCTCGACGAGCGCTGCCGCGCCGCGGGGATCTCGTTCAGCTCGGCCGTCGTCGTCGTGCCCCACGCCCAGGCCGTGGTCGACCCGTCGGTGGTGGCGCACCTGTGGACGGTCAACGTCGTCGTCGCCCCGGAAGACGCAGGCGGCTCACGCGGCATGATCGCCATCGACCTGCCGCCACAGCGCACCCAGCCGATGGCCGTGGTGGCCACGCTCACCATCGGAGGCATCTGGTCGTGGATGCCCGAGGCGCCCATCGACAAGATGCAGCCGGTGGCGACGGGCAGCCCCGACAACGTGCGCGTCGCCCGCCTGGCCGTGCGCACCGTGGACGCCGGTGACCTGACGACGAAGGTGATCGACTGGGCGCTCGAGCCGGGCGGCGCCTGGCCGCTGCCCGCCGACATCGCGATCCACGGCCAGCCGCGCGAGGCGATGCAGGCACTCGCCCCTGCCCTCGTGTCCGCGCTCGGCATGCGCTACGTCCCCCTGTCGCCGACCCCAGCGGCGCGGCCGCGCAAGGTCGGCGTCGTCGACGCGCTGAAGCTGTTCTTCGGCGAGATGCTGACCAGCCTGCGGGCCGTGCCGGGCAGAGTGTGGGCCCAGCAGAAGCAGCGGCTCACCACGACTGTGGAGGGCTTCGTGCAGCAGCGCACCTTCGGCGCCGACAGCTCGATCGCCGTCTCGCTGCGCGGCGAGACGTCCGACCTCGCCGACCTGTTCGGCGCCGACCGACGGCTCGAGCGCGTGGCCGCCCTGCCCTCGATCAGCCCACCCGGGCTGATCAGCACACCCGACGTCTGGAACGACCTGTTGAGCGCCGCGTTCGGCGTCGTCGACGGGGGGTTGTTCCAGGGCCGGGCCGCCGGCCGCGAGCTCGACTGGCAGGGCAGGCGATCCGTGGTCACCGACCGGGCCCTCGTGGCTGCGCCCACCGGCGAGACCGGCAGCGGCTTCGAGCTGACCAACGACGACCTCGCCGTGCTCGGCAACACGGCAGAGGCCAGCATCGACGGTGCGCCCACCATCATCGGTGGGGCCGACGCGATGTCGGCGAAGCTCGTGCTCGCGCACCTCGCCGACATCGAGCGCACGCAGGCCGCCGGCGCCGTCACACCCGACGGCGCCACCGAGCCGGATGCAGGAAGCGGTCTCGAGTGCGAGGTGAACGGCGCCGCTGCGCTGCGCCGGCGCCTCACCGACTGGGTGGCCGGACGCGAGTCGTCGCTCATGTGGCGCCTGGGCGAGGCGCTCGCCACAGGCATCCCTGCCGCCGCAGCCGACCTCGCAGCCTCGGAGCAGCGCCTCGACCGCCTCGCCGGCGAGCTGAAGGAGTACGTCGAGCAGGAGCGACGCCACCTGCGGCGCCGTCGCCGCAGGGTCGTGCTGTTCCTCATCGCCCTGCTGGTGATCCTGGCAGGAGCCATCACCGGCTTCGTGGTCGTGTCGCTCATGGCCGGCCTGATCGCCCTCGGCGCACTGCTCGCCGGGCTATTGCTAGGCGGCGTC
>DAINND010000388.1:0-2937 GCA_036736065.1 Ilumatobacteraceae bacterium | reverse complement strand
GGTCGGGGTCGGGCCAGTGCCGCTCGAGCACCTCCAGCAGGAAGCGATGGTTCTTGTGCGGCGCGGGCATCGCCGGGTAGACGAGCACCCTGCCGGTGCCGAGGCCGAGCCTGGCGCGCAACTCGGGCTCCGGGGTGACGGTGGCGCCGAGGTCGGGCTCGAACCCGTGCGGCACCACGTGGACCCGCTCGGGCGGCACGCGGAGGTGCTCGAGCACGCTGGTGCGCACGTAGGCGCTGGGCACGCCGATCATGGCTGCACCTCGCGCCGAGGGGGCGATCATCGCATCGAGGTAGCGGCGCTTCACTGCGGAGAAGTACTCGGGGTAGGTCAGGTACTGCAGGTCGTGGATGGTGAGCACGTAGGGCCGGCGCGCACCGCGGGGCGTCGTCCCGCCCGGATGGTGGACCAGGTCGAAGCCGGCGGTCCTCGACCGTAACCAGGTGTGCTCGTCGACGACCCGACGGCCCCGGCTACGACCCCTGTCGGGCGCCACCACGGCGGGCGCGCCCGGGAACCGTGCCGCGTGCGCGTCGAAGAACGCGGCCGAGGCGATGAGCGTCAGCTCGATGTCGGGGCGCACCTCGCGCAGGCCCACCAGTTGGCGCACGGCATGCTGCTCGGTGCCACCGACGTCGCCGGGGATGCACCACATCAGGTTCACCGCCACGCGGAGGCGGCCGATGCTCATCGGGCGAGATCCCGGTAGATCTCCGCCGTGAGCGCTGCGGTGCGCTCCCAGCTGCGCCGCTGGGCGCGGGCGCGTCCCTTGGCGGCCAGCTCGGGCGCGCGATGCAGTGCCTCGGTGATGCCGCGGGCGATGTCGACCGGATCGTGCGGGTCGATGAGGACCGCGGCGGTGCCGCCGGTCTCCTCGGTCGCGGTGCCGCTGCTCGTCACCACCGGGGTGCCCTGGGCCATCGCTTCGAGCACCGGCAGGCCGTACCCCTCGCGCTCACTCGGATAGCAGAAGGCGCTGGCCCCTGCGTAGAGCGGGCCGAGGTCCTCGCTCGGCACGAAGCCGAGGAACCGGAGATCGACGTCGTTCAGCTCGTCGAGGCCCGACTCGCCCCACCCCTCGGCACCGGCGATCACGAGCGGCATCGGCTCGTCGAGCTGGGCGACCGCTTCGATCAGGCGACCGAGGTTCTTGCGCGGCTCGACCGTGCCCACGAACAGCAGGTAGGACGCGGGAAGGTCGTAGAACACGCGGACTCGGGCGATCTCGGCCGCGTCAGAGCGCTCGACGTCGACACCGAGCGGCACCAGCCGGAGTCGGTCGTCCCCGAACCCGAGCCGGGAGACGTCGTCGAGCGTGGACTGGCTGCTGCAGATGATGACGTCGGCTCGACGGCGGATGACGTCGAGGCTGTCGCGGAAGACCCGGTTGCCGTGGCGGGTGAAGTGCGCGGGGTCGTGGACGAAGGCCACGTCGTGGAGGGTGACCACCAGCGGGGCGTCGGTGGGGCACGGGATCAGCCCCGTGGCGTGGGTGACGTCGACGGGCCCGGTCGCCCGCTCGATCTTCGGCCACCCGAAGCGCAACCACGTCTCGTAGAGCCACGGCGCACCGATCGGCAGGTGGGCGACGGGGATCGGCGGGACGAACGGATCCGCTGGCAGGCGCGCATGTCGGCCGGCCACGCCGATCAGACGGATGTCGTGCTGCTCCTCCATCGCCTCGGCGACCCGCAACGCAGCGACCGCCGTGCCGCCGGGCACGCGGTGCCAGCACTGCTCGAGGGTGTAGGCGACGCGCACGGAGCCATTGTGGCGGGAACCGGCCGGAGTTGCCGGTCACCCACCTGCGCCGTCGGCGGTGAGCTGTGCGACGAGCTCGGCGAGCGGCTCGCGGAAGTCGCGCATCATCGGCAGGCCGGCGGCGCGCACCACCGAGTTGTCGAGCACGCTGTTGGCCGGCCGCGGCGCGGGCCTGGCGGGGTGCAGGTCGGCGGTGATCACCGGGAGCACCATCTCCGGGTCGCGGCCGAGCAGGCGGACGATCTCTTGGACGAACCCGTGCCAGCTCACCGCACCCTGGTTGGTGGTGTGGTGGATGCCACTGCGCCGGTCGACGGCCAGACGGCGCAGCATCGGGGCGAGGTCGGCGGTGAACGTGGGATGGCCCACCTGGTCGGTGACGAACGACAGCGTCGGCCGGTCGCGCACCAGGCCGAGCACGGTCTTGACCATGTTGTTGCCGTGCGCGCCGCAGACCCACGACGTGCGTGCCACGACGGCACGGGGCCCGAGGGCCAGCGCCTCGCGCTCGCCGGCGAGCTTGCTCGCCCCGTAGACGCTCTGTGGGTTCGGTGTGTCCCATTCGTGGTAGGGGCGGTCGAGGGTGCCGTCGAAGACGTAGTCGGTGCTGACGTGCACGAGGTGCGCTCCCGCACGGTCGCACCCTTCGGCGACCCAGCGCACGGCGAGCGCGTTCGCGATGAACGCCTTGCCCGGATCACCCTCGCAGGCGTCGACGGCGGTCCAGGCCGCTGCGTGGATGACCACGTCCGGGCGCAGGGACGTGATGCACCCGAGCACGGCGTCGCGATCGGTGATGTCGACTCCGAGGATGCCCCCGGCCGCCACGGCCGGCAGGTCGATCCCGGTGAGCTCGTCGCCGGCCTGCGCGCAGACCCGCATCAGGTCGTGGCCGAGCTGGCCCGCTGCGCCGGTGACGAGCACCCTCACAGCGCCGCCCGGGCCTTGAGCGGCTCCCACCACGCCCGGTTGGTGCGGTACCACTCGACGGTGGCGGCGAGGCCGGCGTCGAGCTCGTGCTCGGCACGCCATCCGAGCGCGGCGACCTTGTCGTGGGTGATCGAGTAGCGACGGTCGTGGCCGAGCCGGTCGGCCACCGGTTCGATGTAGCTCTCGTCCCGACCGGTGAGGGCGAGCAGGCGGGAGGTGAGGTCCTTGTTCGTGATCTCGTTGCCG
>DAINND010000387.1:0-2943 GCA_036736065.1 Ilumatobacteraceae bacterium | reverse complement strand
GCTCGCGCCGGCGGGCGCGCCGAGACGGCGCACCCCATCGCACAGCAGCCAGTCGAGGGCCTGTGCGTAGCACGGCTCGGCATAGGTGAGGCCGGGCAGCTCGAGGCCGATCGAGGGGGTGATCGTGCTCTGGTGCGCGCCGCCCTCCGGGGCCAGCGTCACGCCGGCCGGGGTGCCGACCACGATGAAGCGGGCCCCGTTGTAGAGGGCGTAGATGAGGGCGTCGAGGCCGCGGCACACGAACGGGTCGTACACCGTGCCGATCGGGATGAGGTGCTGGTCGTGGAGCTCCTGGCCGAGGCCGAGCGCGTGCAGCGCGAGGAACAGGTTCATCTCGCTGATCCCCAGCTCGATGTGCTGGCCGCGCGGGCCCTGCTGCCAGCGCAGCAGACGGTCGCCGCCCAGGAAGTCGGGCTGCTCGACGGGGTGGTACACGCCGAACTTGTTGATCCAGCCGCCGAGGTTGGTGCTGATGCTCACGTCGGGCGACAGCGTGACCATCCGCTCGGCGACGCTCTCCACGGCGCCGAGGCCGGTGAGGATGCGGCCGAAGACCTCCTGGGTGCTCACCGGCTTGGCGCCGACGGCGCCGCCGACCGAGTGCGGCACGGGCAGGTCGGGCCGGGGTGCTGGCAGGACGTTGTTCACCTCGCCGCCCTGCGCAGCGCACAGCCGCCCGGCGGGCGTGTCGGGATCGAACCGGTCCCACTCGGAGGCCGGGGTGAGGCCGATCTCGGCGCGCACGGCGTCGATCTGTGCGGGCGACAGCAGGGCCGCGTGGTTCAAGGGGTCGCCGGCGATGGGCAGGCCCCAGCCCTTGATCGTGTAGGCGAACACCACGCTCGGGCGGTCGGTCACCGCGTCGCACTCGCGGTAGGCGTCGAGCAGCACGCCGAGGTCGTGGCCGCCGAGGTTCTGCACGAGCGGCACCAGCTCGTCGTCGCTGATGTCGGCCACGAAGCGGTGCACGTCGTCGTCGGCGTCGGCGAGGAACGCCGGCCGCAGGTCGGCGCCGCGCAGGGCGAACAAGCTCTGGTAGCGCTCGTTCGACATGTCCTCGATGTGCCGGCGCAGCGCGTCACCGCCCGGACGGGCGAAGGCCTCCTGCAGTCGGCGACCCCACTTCGCCTCGACGACGTGCCAGCCCGAGCCCTCGAAGAACTCGATCAGCTTCTTGATCTTCTGCCCGGGGATGACGCGGTCGAGGCTCTGGCGGTTGACGTCGACGACCCACATGACGTTGCCGAGGCCCTCGAGCGCGGCGTCGGAGATGGCCTCCCACACGTTGCCCTCGTCGAGCTCGGCGTCGCCGACGAGGGCGATGAACCTGGCCGGCGGGGCCGCGCCGAAGTGCGAGTCGACGTAGCGGCGGGTCATCGCCGCGAACAGCGGCGCCACGACACCGAGGCCCACCGAGCCGGTGGAGAAGTCGAAGACGTCGGGGTCCTTGGTGCGGCTCGGGTAGCTCTGCAGGCCGCCGAACTCGCGCAGGCGGAACAGCCACGAGCGGTCGAGCTCGCCCATCAGGTACTTGATCGAATGGAACACCGGCGACGAGTGCGGCTTGACCGCCACCTTGTCGTCGCCGCGCAGGTGGCCGAACCACAGCGAGGTCATGATGCTCACCATCGAGGCGCTCGACGCCATGTGGCCGCCCACCTTCACCGCGAACTCGGCCTCGCGGCCCTCGGGTGCGGGGGGCAGGGGTCGTTCGCGGTTGGCGTGGTCGACCATCCGCACAGCGAGCCACAGCACGCGGCGCTGGATCTCGTCGAGGGTGTCGAGGTCGATCGGCCCGGGGCCGTGACCGGTCGGGTCGGGCTGATCCGGAACGAGGTGGTGCGGTGTGACGGAGGGCACGAGTCGATGGTAGGCGGGGCGCCGGACAGCGAACAGGTGCCCTCAGCACCTGCCAGACTGCGCCCTGTGAACCGCCCGATCATGCCCGCTTCGATCGCGCCCCCAGCGGCCAACTACGTGCACGCCATGGTGACCGAGCACGCGCTGAAGTGGCTGCACACCTCCGGTGTCGTCCCGATCGCCCCCGATGGATCGGTCCCCGCTGCCCTGGCTGACCAGGCCGAGGTCGTCTGGGCGAACATCCAGGCGATGCTTGCCGAGGCCGGCATGGTTCCGGCCGACATCGTGTCGATCACCACCTATGTCGTGGTGGGCGAGCCGCTCGGCCCGGTGATGGCGGTGCGCGACCGGGTGCTCGGTCGGCACCGGGCAGCCAGCACGCTCGTCACCGTCCCGGCGCTCGCTCGTCCGGAATGGCGCATGGAGATCGCCATCGTCGCTGCCCGCTGACGCCGAACATGACCGGCCCGGGACGCTCCGACGCCGCCGTCCGTGCCGTGTGGCACCGACGGCGGCGTCGGACATGCGCGTGGCCCTGGGTGGGGTCAGCTGACCGTGAAGCTGCCGAACTGCTCCATCGTCCGGTTGCCGAGGCTGTCACCGGTGGAGACGTACACCGTGTAGGTGCCGGGCTGCGCGGTCGCCGGCAGCGTGACGGTCTGGGTGAAGCTGGCCTCGTTGCCGGTGTCGCTGACCCGCTCGGAGAAGTCCTGGCTGTAGGCCTCGAGGGGGAGCGGACCGTCCGGGCCGTAGACCCAGGCGATCGCCCAGGAGATGCTGGTGTCGTCGGCGGCGTCCCAGGTGAAGGTCACGGGCGAGCCGACCGGGGCCGTCTCGGGGAGGGTGAACGCCGAGATGACCGGCGCCTGGTTGTCGGCGTTGCCACCGATGACTCGGAGCTCGCCCTTCTCGCCGCTGCGGGGGCTCAGCCAGGCCGAGTTGGCGAAGAAGTCCTGCGCGCCGAGGAACAGCGTGTAGGTCTCGGTGACGGCCTGCTCGGGCACCGAGCAGGCGATCGACCAGACTCCGTCGGTCGAGGTGCCCGACGCCTGCGTCGCCGGGATGGCGAAGCCGCACCAGGTG
>DAINND010000386.1:0-2993 GCA_036736065.1 Ilumatobacteraceae bacterium | reverse complement strand
ACTCGACGAGGTCGACCTGCCCGCCCGGGTGGCCAGGCAGTACCCGTTCGAGCTGTCCGGCGGCATGCGCCAACGCGTCGCCCTCGCCGCCAGCCTGGCCAGCGACCCGCGGGTGCTGATCGGCGACGAGCCCACCACCGCACTCGACGTCACCACCCAACGCGACGTCCTCGACCTGCTCGCGCGCATCCAACGCGAGCGCACCATGGCCCTGCTGCTGATCACCCACGACCTGGGCATCGCCCGCGAACGTGCCGACCGCATCGTGGGGAGGTACGCCGGCCGCTTCGTCGAGGACGGCCCCGGCCGCGACGTGTTCGCCACCCCGCAGCACCCCTACACCGCCGGCCTGCGCGACAGCGAGCCCCCGCTCGAGGTGCGCCGCGAACGCCTCGCCGCCATCGCCGGCTCAGTGCCCCACGCCGGCGAGCTGCCCTCCGGCTGCGCCTTCGCCCCCCGCTGCCACCTGGCCACCGCCGACTGCCGCGCCGCCGTGCCCGAGTTGGCCGGCGACGGCGACCGCCACGTGGCCTGCATCCACCCGCTGGCCCCCGACGCACCCACCGCACTCATCATCCACCCCGCCACCGCCACTGCGACGACCGCCGGCGCACCGCTGCTGCAGGCCCACCACCTCACCCGTCGCTTCCACCCCGACCAACCAGCCGCGCTCGACGACGTGTCGATCGAGGTGGGCGCCGGGGAAGCCGTCGGTGTGGTGGGCGAGAGCGGATCGGGCAAGACCACCCTGGCCCGCTGCCTGGTGGGCCTGGAGCGCCTCGACAGCGGCGAGGTGCACTGGCACGTCGACAGCAGCGACGGTGCCGGGCGCTGGCGCACCGGTCACCGCGGCCGCAGCGTTCGCACCGCCCGGCGCGCCCAGATCGTGTTCCAGGACCCGGCATCGGCGCTCAACCCGCGGATGACCGTCGGCACCACCCTGGCCGAAGCACTGCGCGCCGGCGGCCGCTCGCGCGACGACGTGCCCGAGCTGCTCGGCCTGGTGGGCCTGCCCATGGAGTACGCCACCCGCCGACCCGCCGCACTGTCGGGCGGCGAGCAGCAGCGCATCGCCATCGCCCGCGCCCTGGCCCCCCGCCCCGCGCTGCTCATCTGCGACGAGCCCGTCAGCTCGCTCGACGTGTCGGTGCAAGCCCAGATCCTCAACCTGCTCAACATGCTCCGCGACCGCCTGGGCCTGGCCCTGCTGTTCATCACCCACGACCTCGCCGTCGTCCGCCAGGTCGTCGACCGTGCCTACGTGATGCACAATGGTCAGGTGGTGGAAGCAGGCGGGATGGACGCACTGGTGGCCGCGCCGGCGCACGACTACACCCGCCGTCTGTTCGCATCGGTGCCCGGACGATGAGCCCGATACGCCCCGTGCCCGACGAGCACCGCCACGCCCAGCGCGCCGGTGCCGGTGTCGACCCGGAAGCCGCCGTGCGCGACGCCGTGGCCACCAACATGCGCCGCGCCCGCCTGGCCCGCGGGATGAGCCTGCGCGAGCTGGCCACCCACACGGGGCTCAGCACCGCGCTGCTGTCGCAGATCGAACGAGCCGTCGCCAACCCCACCGTCGCCGCGCTCACCCGCATCGCCCAGGTGCTCGACCTCACCTTCGCCGACCTCACCCGCACACCGATCTTCGAGCCGGAGATCGTCCGGGCCGGCGAGTCGCCCGTCGACAGCCCGAGCGCACGGATGCTGTTCATGATGGCCGAGCGGCGCCGGTTCGAGATCTGCGAAGGGCAGCTGCCCGCCCACACCGCCGGTGTGTTCAGCGACCACGGCACCGGCTCGATCGAGCACGGCTACGTGGTGGACGGCCGGGTGCTGCTCACCATCGGCAGCACCGTGCACGAGCTCGGCCCGGGCGACGCCGTGCGCTTCGCCTCGAGCGTGCCCCACGCCTACAGCACCACCGACCAGGCCGCCACCCTGCTCACCGTGGTCGTCTATGCCGACGAGTGACCCGCACGAGGATGCCGGGCGGGTGCCGACCACCGTGGGGCTGCTCGCCCGGCGCTGGCCGCTGCACGCCAGCCTGTCGCCCGACGGCGAACGGCTGCTGCTCACCACCACCGAGATCGAGCCCGGCGCCGAGCACGAGACCCTGCGCCTCACCATGGTGCACGTCGCCGACGGCGCCGAGTCGCCCGTGCCCGTCGTCGGCAGCGGCCACTCCGCCGTCTGGGCGCCCGACGGCCACGGCCTGGCCTGGTGCGTCGAGCTCGACGACGGCACCACCGCCGTGATGGTGGCCGACAGCATCGACGGCACCGCCCGCCTGCTCGCCGCCAGCCGCGGCGCCAGCGAAGCACCCGTGTGGTCGCCCGACGGCACCCGCATCGCCCTCACCGCCTGCGCCGACACCGCCGTCGACCGCACCCGGCCCCACCGCTGGACCCGCCCGATCGCCGCGTTCGACGGCCTCGGCCCACTCGACGACCCGCCGCAGGTGCGGATCATCGACGTCGCCACGGGCGAGGGGCGCTGGCTCACCGCCGACGGGTGGCGCTGGTCGACACCACGCTGGTCGCCCGACGGCCGGCGCCTGTGCGCCATCGCCAGCATCGACCCCACCGGGCACCACTCCGGCCAGCACGTCCACCTGCTCGACGTCGACGCCGACAGCGAGAACGGTGCGGCCGGTTCGCCCGCGCCACAGCGTGCCGAGGTCACCTCGGGGCGTTAGGCCCCCGCCGCCTGGCTGCCCGACGGGCGCCTCGCCGTGGTGGTGAGCGAACCGCGCACGAAGGGCTTCGGCAGCGATGCCGAGCTGTGGATCGTCGGCCCCGACACCAGCCGGCAGGTGCCCGTGGCCTGGCTGGTGGGCGACGTCTACGGCGACAGCCCCGCCGCCCTGGCCGAGCTGTACGAGCTGCTCGTGCTGGGCGACGCCCACGGCCGGCTGGTGCTGCGCTGCGGATCGAACGGGCGGATGTGGGTGGCCCGGCTCGACACGGCCGGGCGCGACGCAGCCGGGATCG
>DAINND010000385.1:0-3021 GCA_036736065.1 Ilumatobacteraceae bacterium | reverse complement strand
TACCCGGTGAAGACCCGCGTGATGCTGACCGGCCCGATGGTGGTGGCCCGCGACATCGCCCACGCCAAGATCAAGGAGCGCCTCGACGCCGGCCAGGGCCTGCCGCAGTACCTGAAGGACTACTGCGTCTACTACGCCGGGCCGGCCAAGACCCCCGAGGGCATGGCCAGCGGCTCGTTCGGCCCCACCACGGCTGGGCGAATGGACAGCTACGTGGCCGAGTTCCAGGCCGCCGGCGGCAGCTTCGTGATGCTCGCCAAGGGCAACCGCTCGCGCCAGGTCACCGATGCCTGCAAGGCCCACGGCGGGTTCTACCTCGGCTCGATCGGCGGCCCTGCGGCGCGCCTCGCCCAGGATTGCATCACCAAGGTCGAGGTGCTCGAGTACCCCGAGCTCGGCATGGAGGCGGTCTGGAAGATCGAGGTCGAGGACTTCCCCGCCTTCATCGTCGTCGACGACAAGGGCAACGACTTCTTCGACCTGGTCAACAAGCCGTACGGCGGCACGCCGGTCAGCCTCGGCTGACCCGCCCCCCCCCGCGCCGGTTCCGCCCAGCTCGGTGGCGAGCTCGCCGCGGCGGAGCTCACCCTCCACCGTCTGGCCACCTCGGTCGAGGAACGCCTGCAACGCGTGGCGCGTGGCCTCGGGCGACAGGGTCTGGTTGAAGGCATAGGCCTCGGCCAACAGGTCGGGCACCACGTCCTTCTCGGCGCGCAGCACGCTTGCCTTCGCCGCCGCGACGGCATGCGGCGGGAAGCCGGCGATGCGTCGTGCCAGGCGCTGGGCGAAGGACCGCACCTCCTCGGGCGGCAGGGCGCGGGTCACCCAGCCCCAGCGCTCGGCGATCTCGGCGTCGACGTCGTCGCAGCCGAGGATCACCTCGAGCGCTCGCGAGCGTCCGATCAGCCGCGGCAGACGGGCCGTGCCGCTGCCGCCGGGCAGGATGCCGAGGGCCACCTCGGGCTGGTTGAACACGGCGCGGCCGAGGGCGGCGAACCGCATGTCGCAGCTGAGCGCCAGCTCGCTGCCACCACCGCCGACGCGGCCCTCGATCACTGCGATGGTGGCCTTCGGCATCGTGCGGAACGCCTCGCACATCTGGTGGAAGCTGTTCAGCTCGGTGGGTTCGGCCATGCCGGTCGGGATGTGCACGATGAGCGACACGTCGAAGTGGGCGATGAAGAAGTCGGGGTTCGCCGACTGCAGCACCACGGCCCGCACCTCGTCGTCGGCAGCGAGCTCATCGGCGAGGCGCGCCATGTCCGGGAAGAGCGTCCGGTCGAACAAGTTGATCGGTCCGTTGTCGATGGTGACCGTGGCCACCCCGTCGTCGAGCGCCACCGAGACGGCGCGGTATCCCTCGTAGCTCATGGCGCCACAGTAGGGCGCGCCGACGCCGCGGCGGATCAGACCAGGTCGCGCAGCACGGCGCGAGTGCGCGCCGCCTCCTCGGGATTGCCCGGGAACACGGCCGCGTTGAGGTCCGTCACACCGATCGAGCCCACCTCGCGCAACTGGTCGGCGACCTCGGCCTCGGTGCCGACGATGGCCAGGTCGGCCGGGCCCCCGTCGCCTTCTTTCTCCTTCATCGCCTTGTAGCTGGGCAGCGTGTTGTAGACCGCGAAGACCTGAGCGGCGCGTGCCCGCGCCGCGTCGACGTCGTCGGTGACGCGCACCGGCAGTGGGGCCACGCTGCGCGGCTCGGGCCGGCCCGCATCGGCCGCCGCCTGGCGCAGCGTGGGGATGGTGTGGTCGGCGAGCGTGCGCGGTCCGGTGCACCAGGTGCTCGTGCCGTCGGCCAGCGCCCCGGTGACACGCAGCATCTGCGTGCCGAGCGCGGCCACGAGCACCGACGGACGCGATCCACCGTTGACGGTGACGGCGCCCTGCACGCGGAACTCCTCGCCATGGAAGCCCACCGGCTTGCCCTCGAGCAGCGGCATCATCACCGACAGGTACTCGCGCAGGTGGCGCACCGGCTTGTCGAACGACAGACCCCACATCATCTCGACGACGATCTGGTGCGACAGACCGATGCCGAGCGCCAGGCGACCGGGCTGGCCGTCACGAGATGTCGCGGCCTGCACGGTGAGCGCCTGCTGGGCGAGCATCATCGGGTGGCGCGGGTACGTGGGCACCACAGCCGTGCCGAGCTCGATGCGGTCGACCTCGCGACCGACGATCGCCAGCACCGTCAGTGCGTCGTGGCCGAAGATCTGCGGCACCCAGTAGGTGTGCAGCCCGTCGGCCGCCACCTGGCGTGCCTCGTCGAGGACCTGATCGATCGTGCCGTCGTTGACGGATCCACCCATGACTCCGATGCGCATGTCGGCACCGTAGCCGTGCCCCGCCGCCCGCTGCGCATACGACGGTCGCGAACCCACAACTTCCTCGCCTCACCCCTCGTGCAGACTGCGGTCAGTGGTGCCGCCTTCCCCCGGTGCCACCGGAATTGGGTCGCTTCGGCCCCTCGAACCCACCCACACGATCACCACGCCGTGGCCCCGCCCTTGCGCGCGGAGGGGAGGTGCACATGCACACACTCGTCGATCCCGACGTCGATGTCGGTGTGGCTGTCGGCTCAGGCACCTGCACCCACCCCGGCTGTCCCGACCCCGCCAGCACGTCGCAACTCGACCACCTCGTCCCTCATGGCCAGGGCGGCGCGACCAACGACGGCGTGTGGATCACCGAGCACCCCGATGGCACCCGTATCACCCCACCCGACTGAGCGCTGCGCGGCATTATCATCGCAGCATGCCCCACCTCGACGCCGCTGACTGCGTACTCGTGGTCATCGCCGCGCAGCCTGGGTTCTATGGGCCGTCGCGCTACGACGTCGACCGTGGCCTGTTCGCATCGGCGCTCGACCGCTCGGCGTGGGTGACCGGTGTCGCTGCAGCACTCGGCGTCCCGATCGTGTTCACCGAGGAAGACGCGGCCCCGAACGGTCCGACGGCCCCGCCGATACGCGCCGCAGCGCCGGCTGCCTCGCCGGTTCAGGTGCAGCGGGTGTTCGGC